>JAAUOP010000253.1 GCA_012034805.1 Synechococcales cyanobacterium CRU_2_2
GCGGATGAAACCGGCCTTCCCGTGATCCTGCAGGCGGGGCCGGGATGCCGCGCCCATACGCCGGTGCCCGTTCTCGGCAGGATGTTCCGTGTGCTGATGGAACAGGCGCTGATTTCAAAAGTGCTGATGTTGCAGGCTGAAAAGGATTCTTTACCCGTAACCGATGATGAAATAGAAGCCGATCTTGACAACCGGATACGCCGGTATATTAATATATATGGTACACAGGAGGCCCTTGAGGAAATTGCCGGCAAGTCTATTTACCAGATCAAAGAAGATGCAAGGGCAACGGTAAGGGAACAAAAACTGGCTGAGGCCATGCAGCGCAAGATTGTAGAGAATGTCCGCATCACTCCCAATGAAGTGAAAGCTTTCTATGAAAAGATTCCCCAAAGACAGTTTGCCTTTTTTTGAATCAAGAGCTGGAGATAGGGCAGATTGTTGCTTTTCCCAAAGCCAGCCGTGAGCTGGAAAAATATGTGATGGATGAACTGGGCAGGTATAAAAAACAGGTGGAGTCAAAATTGTCCACCTTTGAGCAACTGGCCAAAAGATATTCAGAAGACCCCGGCAGCAAGGAACGCGGCGGCGAATACCAGGTAAACCGCAATGATAAAACATGGGATCGGCCAGTTCAAAGCCCGGTAGAGCAAAATCTGTTTTGCCGTGGACAGCAGCAAATCTTCACCGCGCACCACCTCTGAAATCTCCATGGCGTGGTCATCTGCCACGACGGCTAGCTCGTAGCTGGGAAAGCCATCCTTGCGCCAAACTAGAAAGTCACCGAAGTCCTGGCCCGCTGTAAACGATTGCAACCCGAGGTTCTGATCCATAAACGCGATTACTTCGCCATCGGGCACCCAAAAACGCCAATTGACGGTGTGGGCTTCGTCCAGGTTGTTGTTGGGGGATGGTAATGTTTTTGGGCGCAGCTCTGGGGGGAAGATGATTTCGCGATCGCCCTCATGGGGTGCACTCAGAGCCCGAGCCACGTCCTGGCGCGAATGGGGGCTGGGGTAAAGGGCACCGGTCTGGCGGAGCTGCATCCAGATCTGTCGGTAGAAAGGGAGGCGATCGCGCTGGACATAAGGCCCATGGTCGCCGCCGACCTCTGGCCCTTCCTGCCAACGGAAGCCAAACCAGGCCAAGTCTTCCACAAGATCAGTGTAATATTCGGCCTTACAGCGGGCTTGATCCAAATCTTCAATCCGCAAAATTAGACTTCCCTTCGCCGCTGTGGCCCGCTGCTGTGCGATCCAAAAGGTGCGGGCATGCCCAATGTGCAGGTGCCCGGTGGGGGTGGGCGCGAGGCGACCGCGATAGATTGAGTTCATGCTCTGGAGCTAATCTTTGGATGAGTCCTACCATAAAAGCAACCCGCAAAAGGAACCAGCGCGAGGTGATGTCATGAGCCTACTGAATCTCGAACCAGCGAACCCTGAACCAGCGAACCCCGAACAAGACCGCCAGTCCCTACCCACCAGCGACGAACTACCCTGCTCCGACGATACCCCTGTGGACAACGAAGACCAGAATTTTTTGCCCAACTTTTTGCTGTTTTTGCTGGAGCTGATTTGGCGCGATCGCCTCGACTGGTATTTTGGCGTTGACATGGCGATCTACCACACCACGAGCACCAACCCCCGCGTGCCCGTGGTTCCCGATGGTTTTTTGAGTCTGGGCATTGAACGACGCAAACAGGGCAAGTCTCGCAAAAGCTATGTGATGTGGGAGGAAGATGACATTGCCCCGATTCTGACGCTGGAGATGGTTTCCCATACTCCAGGGGGTGAGTATGACAAAAAAATGCGACTGTATGCGCGCCTCGGCGTGACCTACTACATCATCTACAACCCAGAATTTTGGCAACGGGATCAACACCAGCCCTTTGAAGCTTACAAACTTGTGGATGGGGTCTATCAGCGACAGCCGGGTGAGCCCTTTTGGATGCCGGAGATTGGCCTGGGGATGGGACGGCATACCCGATGGTTTGGACGGGTTGAGCGGGAGGTGTTGTACTGGTTTGGGCCAGATCAACAGCG
The DNA here is from genome assembly GCA_012034805.1 of Synechococcales cyanobacterium CRU_2_2. GTDB lineage: Bacteria > Cyanobacteriota > Cyanobacteriia > PCC-9006 > JAAUQQ01 > JAAUOP01. Next base: position 2,043 of record JAAUOP010000253.1, read on the forward strand.
TTATTTAGCTGCCGATGAGCGGGTGATCGCGGCGGATCAGCGAGCGATCGCCGCCGAACACCAGGTGGAACAGGCGCGATCGCAACTTGAACAACTCCAGGCGCAGCTCAGAGGCCTGGGCATCGAACCCAACCATCCTGAACCCAAAAGCGAGCAGTAAGCTTACCAGGCCTAAACCCTGCGCTTGAGCCGCACCATAAAGAAGCCATCCTGGTGCGATCGCTGGGGCCAGACCTTACACCAACCCTGCTCCGTCGCATAGGCCCGAGCGGGTGACTCCAGCACAGGCGGCGCAATCTGCCAGTGGGAATTCGCCCGCAAAAAAGCTTCAATTATCTGTTCATTTTCCTGGGGGTTGAGTGTGCAAGTGGCATAGACCAGCATACCGCCGGGTTTGACCCAGGTAGCCGTGTGGTTGAGCAGCTTTTTCTGGAGTTCAACCAGACCTGCGATCGCCTCTGGATTCTGTCGCCAGCGAGCATCTGCGTGGCGGTGCAAGGTGCCTAGACCAGAGCAAGGAACATCGAGCAAAACTCGGTCAGCGCGCTTTTCGAACTGGGGTTGGTGGGTGCTATCACCCTCGTGAATGCGGATATTTTTGAGGCCAAGACGTTTGGCATTTTGCTTGAGCTTGCGCAGGCGGGAGGCGGTGCGATCGCAGGCCCAAATCACCCCCGTGTTCTCCATCAGCTCCGCCAAATGAGCCGTCTTCCCCCCCGGAGCGGCACAGGCATCAATCACGGTTTCGCCGGGCTGCGGACTTAGCAGATGTCCCACCAACTGAGCGCTACTGTCTTGCACCATCCAGTGTCCTTCCTCAAAACCGGGCAGTGCCGTCACCACACCCACAGACCCACTCAGGCGTAGAGCCTGGGGCAAATCGGGTAGGCGCGCCACGGTCAGGCCCGCAGCGGCCAAGGCCGCTTCCGTCTCCTCGAGGTTTCCCTGAAGCGGATTGATCCGCAGGTCGATGGTGGGCGATTGGTTAAACCATTGGGCGATCGCCTCCACCTCGTCCCAGGAGGACAGTTGCGATCGCCACAATTCCACAATCCAGTCCGGATAGCTGTGCAAAATTCCGATTCGCGCCGCCGGATCTTCTGGCAAATTCAACACTTCGCCCTGCTCTGCCTGGCGCAGGTATTGCCGCAGCACGCCATTCACAAATCCAGCCAGACCCTTCATTCCCTCGCTTTTGGCCAATTCAACGGAGGTATCGACCGCTGCCGAATTCGGGATCTGGTTGAGATAACGAATCTGATACAAGCCTAGATGTAAAAGCAACCGAAGTTTTGGCGGCTGTTGGGCCGCAGTTTTTTTGGCCAACTGGTCAATGAGGGCATCGAGGGTGCGCTGACGGCGAATGCAACCGTAGAGCAGTTCCGTGGCTAGGCGGCGATCGGCGGGGGTGAGGCCGGGGTAGGGCGATTCTTTGGAGCTTGGCTTGGCCAATCGCATGTTTTGGGCTTGATGCTGAGAGGGCCTGAGGGCGCGATCGAGTGCAGCATCCGCATAGGCTCCAGCTTCTACGGCGCACAGAGCCAAAAACGCAAGTTGTCGAGCGGGAGAGGGCAACGTCAATGGATTTCCTTTCGGATTGGAACCGACCAGATGAGAAATGGGTAGAACCGAAATTTTGCCAAATTGGCATGCCAAAACCAGGCCCTGCTTTTATTGTCTATGCAAAAGTCTAGCGTTAGCCAAGCTTTTGTTGACTCATTGGGGGCTCCTCATTTCATGATTCCACCGTACTCATCCCAAACCATACTGTTTCAAGGATTGGTTGGGCAAGCATCGATGCTCCAGACTTCGATGCACCGATCAGGGTTGTCTGAGGCTGGACTTTCTGAGGCTGGACTGTTTGAGACTAGACTGTTTGAGGCTGGACAACCTAGCGAAGCGTTATCTACCCAGTCGTTGCTATTCACCGATAATCTCCGCCCCCCCGGCAGCGGTGTGAGTAGTAGTGTATCCAGCCAAGCCTTCGTCAACGCTGAGGGGGCAGGGGGCAGTGTTACCGTCACCGCAACGGGAGCCGACGGTATTATCCAGACGCAATCGTCCCAGGATTTTGTCCCTGGTGCGATCGCGGTCAACATTGAAGGCTCAGCATCGGCGGGTACTGGCACAAATGTGAGTGCAATCATTGATATTCCCCAAGGAACACTACCTGTATCGCCCGAACCCCCTGTATCGCCCGAACCCCCTGT
>JAAUOP010000108.1 GCA_012034805.1 Synechococcales cyanobacterium CRU_2_2
ATTTAATGAGGTGTGGAAGCAACTCTAGAGCGGCGCGGCGATCGCCCACAAAGTTATCATCCACAAAATACACTGCGCCAATGCTGCCCGCTGCCAGCATCGCATCCAGCTCTTCGATGACCTGCTCGGGCGTCTTGATTCGGGGCTTGCGGCCATAGAGTTCCGGGATGTCGCAAAACTCACAGCTGTAGGGGCAACCGCTGGAGTATTGCACGCTGCCAATGAAGTATTCGTCCATATTCAGCAAGTGGTAGGCCGGGATGGGGAAGGCACTCAAGGGGGTGCGATCGCCCGTGACAAACCGCTGTTGCTCGGGGGGGCGATCGGGGTGCTGATCGACGAATTCAATCACACGATCCGTGGCGTCGCCCAATTCGCCAATGTGGAGTAAATCGAAGTCGGGATAGTACTCGGGGCAACCGGACACCGAAGGTCCGCCCACCAGGGTTAGTTTGCCGTGGCGATGGGCCAAGTCGTTAATGCGATTGATTTGGGGCCGCTGGATGTGCATCCCACTGACAATCACCACATCGGCCCAGCGGTAGTCAGCAGTTTTGGCCGGTTTGATATTTTCATCCACGAAGCGCACAGACCAAGTGGCCGGTAAATAGGACGCCATCACCAGGATGCCCTGGGGCGGCATGAAGGCTTTGACTCGTCCCCCCGTAAGCGGATAGGCGTGATGGAGCGTGCCGAAGGATTTGCTGTAGGTGGGGAAGATACAGAGGATGTTGCGGTGGTTTTGGGGCTGGTAGGGGGTGCGGCGATCGGCAGAGGTCTGGGGGATAAGACGGGCCGTTTCAACTGGGGTGGCGATCGCAGTCATGCCTGAATCTCCCTGAAAAGCTCGAAGGTTTGCTGGATAAGGTCTACGGAGGGCTGGTGTCGAGCTTAGCGTCGATTACCAGAGCGATATTGGTATTGCCTAATTTACCGCAATCTCGGGATATGCGCCCAAGAAACTGCCATTCTTAGCCCTAACCCTTAAGATGGATGCCTGGAGATGGATATCTGGAGATGGATATCTGGCAACAAAATGGATGTATCGCGATGAAACGGAGCTGGCACAATGGCCTTTCGCAGTTACAAGCGCTTGCGATCGGTGTTAACTGATTTTCAAATTACCTATGCTGAAGCATCATTCGTGATGCCTCAGCCAGTCCCGATCAATGAGGCCTTTAAGACTGACTTGATTGGCTTTGTCGAAGACGGGGTTGCAGACAATTCTGAATATGCCATCTGTGAGAATATGATTGCCCCGATTCTTAAGGAAGTTTGGAAGTCATTCCGCCAGGATTTACTGCTTTGGAGTCATGAATTTTTGCGCTACGACGATCGCCTCAATGGTATTCTAGACTATCTATTGGCGAAGCGCTCTCCCCTGGGAAAGATTATTTTGGATCAGCCCTATCTCTTGGTTGTAGAAGCCAAGCAGGATAATTTCGATGAAGGTTGGGGCCAATGCTTGGCAGCTATGTTAGCGGCACAGAAGTTGAATGACCAGCTTGAGTCAACCCAAGGGATTTTACTCAATGGCATTGTTTCCAACGGTGAAGTATGGCAATTTGGTCAACTGAAGGACATGCAGTTTACCCAACACAACCGCGTTTATCTTTTTCAAGATTTAGATGCTCTCTATTCTATGGTTTATGCTGTTTTTCAATATTGTCATGACCAGCTTTCCTTGGTATTGCATTGACTGATCAGGGCATGATTAGGGCGTGGCTGGAGCGTGATTAGAAGAGTGTGATCAGCCGATTATGTAGCCGATTAGTCAGCCGATTATTCAAAAACAGTTTTGGCTTCACTTAAAATAGTGGCTGGAACATCAACGCCCATCTTTTGGGCGGATCCTGAATTGATCGCCAGCTCCAAGGTGTCAGGATAGACCACCGCCATGGCAGCGGGGCTTTCGCCTTTGAAGACGCGGTCAACCAGTTTGGCAGTTTCGCGGCCAATGCCTGCGTAGTCGAAACTGAGGCTGGCGATCGCCCCCCGTTTCACTGAATCATTATCCCCCGCATACACCGGCAGCTGATTATCATAGCCCACCTGCAGCACAGCCTCCAGTGCCGATGCAACCGTATTGTCCGTGGGCACATAGATCGCATCCACCTTGCCCACCAAGCTTTTGGCGGCGGTGGCAACACCAGCGGAATTGGTGGCGGTGGCTTTTTGGAGCGAGAGGCCGCGATCGCCCACTGCCGCTTCAATCAGTTTGACCAACGTGACTGAATTGGCTTCGCCGACGTTGTAGATCACACCCAGGGTTTTGACCTGGGGAGTAATTTTTTTGATTAGATCTAGATGCTCTCCCACGGGTGTTAAATCGCTCACGCCCGTGACGTTGCCGCCGGGGGCTTCGGCGCTGGCCACCAGCTTGGCATCCACCGGGTCGGTGACCGCTGAGAAAATGATCGGGATGTCTTGGGTGGCGGCGGCAGCAGCTTGGGCAGAGGGAGTGGCGATCGCCACAATGGCACTCGGTTGATCTCCGACAAATTTTTGGGCAATTTGCGCAGCGGTGGCGGGGTTGCCCTGGGCACTTTGCCAGTCCCACGCCAAGTTCTCGCCTTCGGTATAGCCCAAGGTTTTGAGCTCTTCCTTCAGGCCATCTCGCACCGCATCAAGGGAAGGATGCTCGACAATTTGAGTCACGGCGAGGGTTTTGAGCTGGGCCGATTCAGAACTGCCTGAACTCGGCCCGACGGAGGCCCCGCAACTGACAAGCATCAACCCGCACAGCAGACTGGCCAGCTTGGGCATCTTGGGTTTGAGCGTATTGGGTCGGAACAGCATCGTCACCCCCGAGGAAATATGGTTTGTGCCCGACAGTTCAGCGGTCGCAGCCGCCTCAGGCCGAACTTAATTATAAATCTAAGCTTCCTGCGCAACCGTTCGCGAAGCAATGTTCTGGATCCAAGCATCACCGAGATTCATTACACCGAGATTCATTACACCGAGATTCATTACAATGAAAGGCAGATTGCAGCGAAATATTGCAGCTTCCCGCAGCCGATCCTTCTTCCGTCAGTTATGAATCGATTCAAATCTTTCCTCAAATTTCCCTTCAAATTTCTCTGTTTAGGTGCTTTGCTGAGCTTGTTGCTGTGGTCTGGGCTGGCTGCGCCAGGTGTGACTGCACTAGGTGTGACTGCACTAGGTGTGACTGCGCCAGGGGCCGCCTGGGCTGCGAGCCCTTCGCCGGAGCTAGAGGCCCTCTATCGAGATTTGGGCGATTTGTATCAGCGCGCTTTTACGGCCACCAACGCTGGAGATTTTGTCACAGCCGAAGGACTCTGGAGCGAGGCGATCGACCGGATGCCGAACAACCCGGCCACCTGGAGCAACCGGGGCAATGCGCGGGTGAGCCAGTTTAAATTGGAGGAGGCGATCGCCGACTTCGACCACGCTAGCGAACTGGCCCCCGATCAACCCGGCCCCTACCTCAACCGAGGCACGGCTTGGGAAGGCTTGCGGCAATGGGAACGGGCGATCGCCGACTACAACCGCGCCCTCGCCCTCGACCCCGACGATCCGGTGGCGCTGAACAATCGTGGCAATGCCGAAGGTGCCAGGGGCAATTGGGATGCAGCCAAGCAGGACTTTCATCGCGCGGCGGAGTTGGCTCCGGGGTTTGCCTTAGCCAGCATTAACTATGCCTTAGCGCTTTATCAACTGGATGAGAAGCCGGAGGGCACGCGTTATTTGCGCAACTTGGTACGGCGCTATTCCCAAGCTGCTGATCCGCGTGCGGCGCTGACGGCAGTGCTTTGGGATCAAGGCCTCCAGGGGGATGCTGAGAGTAATTGGGTCGCAGCGATTAATTTGGACAGCCGCTACCGGGATTTGGACTGGGTGGCGAATATTCGCCGCTGGCCGCCCAAGCTGGTGGTGGCACTGGATCGATTTTTGAAGCTGGAGTCGGGTGGTACAAATTTGAAGGCGGGATGACGGGAATGCTGGATGATGCTTTGATGCTAGAAAAGATTCGGGCGATCGCCGAAGACCTCTCCCCCCGGCTGATCGACATCCGCCGCCACCTCCATGCCCACCCCGAACTCAGCGGTCACGAACATCAAACTGCTGCTTACGCGGCAGGTGTGCTTTCTTCCTGTGGCCTCCCTGTCCAGGAATCTGTGGGGCGCACAGGCCTAGTCGTAGAGCTCGAGGGCTCTGGCCAAGATCCGCGACGACTGGCGGTGCGCACGGATATGGACGCACTGCCGATCGAGGAACGGAGCGACCTCGCATTTGCCTCCCGCCAGCCCGGACTGATGCATGCCTGTGGGCATGATGTTCATACAACAGTAGGGCTCGGAACGGCCATGGTGTTTGCGGAGCTAGGGGTGCCCTTGCCAGGGAATGTGCGTTTTTTGTTTCAGCCTGCTGAGGAAATTTCCCAAGGGGCCCGCTGGATGGTGGCGGCTGGAGTGATGGAGGGCGTTGATGCGATTTTGGGGGTGCATGTTTTCCCGACGATTCCTGGGGGAAAAGTCGGGATTCGTTATGGCGCACTGACGGCGGCGGCGGATGACATTGAAGTCACGATCCGGGGCGAGTCGGGTCATGGCGCGCGTCCCCATGAAGCGATCGATGCCATTTGGATTGCGGCCCAGGTGATCACAACGCTACAACAGGCGATCAGCCGCACCCAAAATTCGCTGCATCCGTTGGTGATTACCTTTGGGCAAATTAAGGGTGGGCGAGCGCCGAATGTGATTGCTGATCAGGTCACGCTCTCAGGAACGGTGCGCTGTTTGCATCCAGAGACCTATGCAACGGTTCCAGACTGGATTGAGCATTGGGTGCAAAATGTTTGTCAGACCTACGGTGCAACCTACGAATTGAATTACCGGCGGGGGGTACCGTCGGTGCAAAATGATATTGCGCTGACCCAAATTGTCCAGGCAGCTGCCGAGTCAGCCTTGGGCAAGGACGTGATTCAAACCTTACTGGAGCCGTCCCTCGGCGCAGAGGATTTTTCGGTCTATTTGGAGCACGCGCCGGGGATGATGTTTCGGCTGGGAGTCGGACTTGAGGATCAACCCAATTATCCGTTGCACCATCCCAAGTTTGTGGTGAATGAGCGATCGCTATTAACCGGTGTTGTAACGATGGCAGCAGCTGTCTATCGGTATTGGGTTTGATCGCGCTTGGGGAGGATCGCGCTTGGGGAGGATCGTCGTGTGTTCTGGGGAATTTATCCTACGGGGTCGGCTTATCGCAATTGACCATCCACGAGATGCCAAATTGATCGGTGACCATACCAAACCGAACAGCCCAAAAGGTTTCCTCTAGGGGCATTTTCACCGTTCCCTTTTCTGCCAAAGCGTTGAATGTGCGCTCGGCTTCTGCGGGTTGATCGAAACCCAGCATGAGGGAGACGCCTTGGGGCTTTTCGTACGCCTCAGGGGTACAGTCAGACCCCATGAGAATGCGATCGCCCAATCTCACTTCCCCATGCATGACCTTACCCAGCCACTCCTCAGGCACCTCCTCGGCCATGGGCGAGCCCTCGTAGGGCATCAGCGCAGTAATTTTGCCCTTAAGGCACTGTTCGTAAAACTTAAACGCAGCCTCGCATTGACCATCAAAGGAAAGATAAGGATTCAGTTGCATGGTGTACTCCTAGACAAGATATTGGCCTGATTTGGAGGAATGGCCTGCGGTAACGGGAGTTTAACCGCAGGTCATCGCACTAGGTCAAAGATACCATGCAATATAGTTGACCTGTACTATTGTTGTGTAATATTAAGCAAGGGTGGATCACGCTCTGCTTCTCAAGGCTTTAATGCTGCGGTAGAGGTGATCGGCGACGATGTCAATTTGTGCGGGGGTGGTGGTGCGACCCAGGCCGAAGCGGATGGAGGCGTAGGCCAAGGCCTCCGATCGTCCGATCGCTCGCAGCACGTGGGAAGGCTCAATCTTGGCCGAGGTGCAGGCCGAGCCCGAAGATATAGCCATCGCCGGTTGCAATGCCAACAGAAGTGCCTGACCCTCAACCCCTTCAATGCTCAAATTCAAGTTCCCCGGCAGCCTTTGGGTCGGGTGACCGTTGAGTAAAATGCCGCCGAGGGGGGTGAGGTGATTGTAGAGGCGATCGCGCAAGGCCACCAACCGCTCAGCTTCTTCGGCCCTGTGTGCCAGCGCCAGGGTCACCGCCCGAGCAAACCCGACAATCTGGGGCGGATAGAGCGTTCCGGAGCGCATGCCCCGTTCGTGGCCTCCCCCATGAAGTTGTGGCACTAACTGTACGCGCGGATTACGGCGGCTGACGTACAGTGCGCCGATGCCCTTGGGGCCGTAGACCTTGTGGGCCGTGAGCGACATTAAGCTGATGTTCATCGCCTCAACATCGAGGGGAATTTTGCCGATGGCTTGGGCGGCATCGGTGTGGAAGAGAATGTGGCGTTGTCGGCAGAGGGCTCCGATCTGGGCGATCGCCTGCACCACTCCAATCTCATTGTTCGCCGCCATCACCGACACCAACACCGTATCCTCGCGCAATGCGGCTTCGAGCTGGGCTAACTCCAGCAGACCATCGCCTTGTACCGGCAACCGGGTGACTTCAAACCCCAGCGTCTCTAAGTAGCGACAGGGATCGAGCACGGCGCTGTGTTCCGTGACGACGGTGACGAGGTGTCGCCCCTTGGCCAACGATGCCTCTGCTACGCCTTTGATCGCGAGGTTGTTGGCTTCGGTTGCGCCGCTGGTGAAGATGATTTCTGAGGGGTCTGCATGGATGGCTTGGGCGATCGCCGCCCGCGACTGCTCGACTGCCGCCGCCGCTTCCCAGCCGTAGCTGTGGGTATTACTGGCCGGGTTGCCAAAGGACTCGGTGAAGTAGGGCAGCATCGCCGCCAAGACCAGCGGGTCTAGGGGGGTTGTGGCATGACAATCGAGGTAAATAGGACGATGCATGGCTGGGGCGATCGGGCAGCGCTACTGCTTCAGCAGGGTTTTGATTGCCTTGATCATAACCTCAGGTTGATCGACCCAGACAAAGTGGCTGCTGCGCTCGGCCAAAACCTGGGTACAGTTGCGTGAGAGGGTCATGAGTTGCTCATGCATGCGAGCGCGCAATCTATCCGCAGACCTCAGGGGCAACAAAACATTGAGCGGCGATGCCCAAAAGAACGACTTGGCCTTGATACTAATGATGGGCAAATCACCCAAATCGCTCGCCACTCGCAACTGTTGACCGCTGGCGTATAGATTCCAGATCTCTCGGCTCATCGTCCACCAGTGCTTGGGTCGCAGAAACGATCGCTTGGTTCGTGCCAAGCCCTCCGGCGGAGCCGAACGCAATTCTGGCTTAATCCGCTCAAACAGGCCCAGACGCTCCAAAATCCGAATCAGGCCCAACCCAGACCCGAGCACCGACATGATAAACCCCGAATTGAAAAATAACTTGAGCAGCTTCAGTTGCAGCGGCATCCGGAGCATCCCAGATTCATGTAGACCGTCCGTGAGAATTAAGCCTGAGACTTTTCCGGAAAGCGGTGGGCATAGAGTCGCATGTTGTAGCTGCCAAAGGAATCGCCAATCAGCAAGTAGGGCGGTTGGATCTGGGCTTGGCTCAGCACCGTGTCGAGCTCCTGAACGATGATGTCGCTAGTGCGGGGCTGGGGGCTGGGGTCACTCCAACCGTAGCCTGCGCGATCGCAAATGCAAACCCGCGTCAGCTGGGCAATCTCATCCACCAGCAGATAGCCCTCGACGCCGCCCAAACTGTGGTCTAACACCACTGTGGGCAATCCCGGCTGACTTTCCCCTTGGGTGTAGAGGTGCAAGCAGTAGCCGCCGATGTCGATGCGATCGCCGGGTGGTGCAGCCCGGTCTTCCGCCCAGCAGCTTACAATTTGATATAGCGTCGTTGGTATAAGTGGTAAATATTGCCAGGAAAAAAGCGTCATAGCTCACGTGGATTTAGCTTAAGTGAATTCGGATGGATGGATCAGGCCCACCGATCAGGCCCAGCCCTTAGACGAACCTGTATTGTTTTGATCGTTTTCATGAAACCCGGTAGCAAATACTATCCCCTGTTTGAACGGCTGAAGCAGAGTCAGCCTTCGGTCGTGCACCTGAGCTTCTCAGAAATTGAGCACATTCTGGGGAATCCGCTTCCGGCTTCGGCCCGCCAGCAGCGCGCCTGGTGGAGCAATCGAGAGAGCGATCGCGCCCTCCAAGCCAAGGCCTGGATCGACGCGGGCTATCACACAACTGCTGTCAACCTAGAACAGGAAACCCTCAGTTTTCGGCCCTTTCAAGCCCAATACACCGTGCAGCGATCGGCAGGCACAATTCTTTGGGATCAAGCCGCGATTAAGGCACTGCGCAAGTCCATGGGACTGACCCAAAGTCAATTTGCCCAGGAACTTGGCGTCCGGCGACAAACGGTGAGCGAATGGGAAACCGGCGTTTATGAGCCGGAACGATCCACTGCCAAGCATCTGGAACGCATTGCAGCGCAGCAAAATTTTTAGAGCCCAACCCCGAAGCCACAAAACTAGAACCCCACCCCCTACACCCCACAAAGTTCGAAACTCCAAAAAAGACAAACCATTGACAATTGTCCGGCAAGCGTTCATGATTGAGATCAATTGAGCGTCGCCTCTGCACAAGTGCCAATCAATCCCCAATCAATCCCCAATCAATCCCCAATCAATCCCCAATCAATGGTCAGTCAATCCCCAATCAATGGTCAGTCAATAGCATGAGCACCCAAAACCCTCCTGATAGCGGCTTTGCCCAAGAGGCGATCGCCCCAACCGAGCTATCCCCAACCCCAGCCCCCCAGCGGGAGGGCGATCGACTGCGGCACATCCTCTTGGGTAGCCCAGCGGCGATCCGCCAAACCATTCACCAGCTCCATCATTTGCGCTACATCGACGCGGTACATTGGAGTCCCATCGTCGCCATTCCCCAGGATTCTATAGACGGCTCCCCCCGTCGTCGCCTCATCCTCACCCCTCAGGCCGGAGAAATGATGAGCCTGTTGGTACGACATCTGTAGAAATCTGTCCCTGAGTCGGGATCGAACTGAGATCAGGGCAGTTGAACAACGTTTTGGGCGATCGCAAACTCCCCAAAGCCAACCCCCACTAGCCGCGCCAAAAACTCATCTCCATAACGCACGATCGTATCCCCAGCATACTCGCCCAATCCTGCCTCAATCACGAGATTCTCCAGCTTCAGCCCAGCGCCCAGGCCAATGATCTCCGCGTTCTGGAGACTGCCACCGACCAAGAAATCGTAGATCACATCAGCCTCAGCAAGGGTCGAGCCCCCATCTCCAGCGGAGAAATCAAACCGATCGCGACCACTGCCGCCCCAGAGTTGATCAGCACCGGTACCGCCCACCAGGATGTCGTCATCGGAACCGCCCAGCAGCCGATCGTTCCCGGCTCCGCCTAGGAGTTGATCGCGATCGCTGCCGCCCGAGAGGCGATCGCCCCGTGTTGTGCCATAAACAATTTCATCTTGATCAACTTCCGCCGACTTGACGACTAGTTGCTCCACCTGCCGAGTGTCATTATCGACGACGAGGCGACCTTCGTGGCGGCGGCTGTAGGCATTTTTGTCCCAGCCGGAAACTGGAGTTAAATTTTTGACGCCGATTTGGTTGGCGATCGCATCTTCATCATCCACAAAATTGGCAAATGCCTCGTAAACCCAGAGATGCTCCGCACCGAGATCGCGGAAGCTAAAGCCAAAATCCAGCTCGTAGGACTCATGGGCCCAGCTCGCCACAGTTTGATTGCCCGCAATGCTACGCGACCCCACAAAGGCACGGGAGAGGCGAGAAACCTCGTCAAACCTGACGGGCCGCTCAGTGGCACCGTCGTTGTCAAAGTCGTAGCCGACGCCTTTGGAGCTGAGCTCGGAGGCCGGATCGAGGGCAAAAATGGTATTGACGCCTTGGTCAAAGCGATCGGCGATCGCCCCACTCACGTAGGCTCCCAAGCTATGGCCGACCAGATTCAGCTGCGTGGCGGCGAGGGTGTCAGTAAGGCCCGACTGCCGTAGGGTCGCGACGGCCCAATCTGCGACGGAGGCAATCCAGGTGGCTGCGTTGTAATTGCCGCCATTGCGCAACCCTGACAGGGTGTTGCCACCGTTTTGGGCCGCCTCACGCCAATCCAGCATCAGGATTGTGTCCCCGTTGCCTCTGGCTCGATGAATTGCATCGGCGGTGGCGAATAACTCGCTGGGTGAGCTGTTCCAGCCATGGATGATGACCCAGGTTTGGCTTGTGACGGGACTCGTCACGGGGGTGGTGACTGGATTGGTAACTGGATTGGTGACTGGATTGATGACTGGATTGGGCCGATGCCGCAGCTCGAATTGTATTTGGCTCGTCGCGGCAATCTCGGGGGGCAGATCGACCAAGCTCAGGGCTGTGCGTCCTTCGGTAATGCCGCCGGTAATGCGGCTGGGGGCCAGGATGGGTTGGAAGCTAGGCTGGGGAAGAGGAGGGGCGATCGCCACCGTACTGTCAGTCAAGCCCTCAAGCTCAGTCACTTCAAGCTCAGTCACTTCAAGCTCAGTCACTTCAAGCTCAGTCACTTCAAGCGCAGCAGTCACGTCAGGAATATTTTCCTCAACGACGCGATCGCCAACCCCATCGGTTAACAACTCCGCTCCCACAAGAGGAAGTGGGTCAGCCGAGAGAGTAAGCGTCGGGTTTTGCGCCAGGTCAGGGGTGAGGTCAAGGGGTAGGCCAGAGGCCAGCACAGGCACCAAATCGGCCTGAAGCCCAGTCTCAGCAAGCGGAGTCCCAATATTGGTCGGCATGGACAGCGGCCCCTAGGCAAAATTCATGGTTTATACGTAGAAGCTGCATCGTGCTATTTGTCAATTCTAGTCCATAGGGTCATGGTTGATTACGAGTCTCATCAACCCATTTTGGTTATTTTTGCAGGCGGTGCGCTACTGGACGTCTGTTAAAGGGAATCCATGGGCGACTCCAAGCGGATCGTGGGGCTGGCGCTGGTGCCAGTGGGCGGATTGATCGCCCAAGCCGCTCAGGCTGAACCAGCGGCCATTCGGTTTGATCCCCAGGCCAATGTCCCGAGCCCGATTGCTCCGGACTTTTCGGAACGGGGCATTACCGAGTTGGGGAACACTCAGGTTTCGATTGAGGGCAATCCTTCGGAGCTGGGCGGAGCCAACCGTTTCACCATCACTGGTGGCACCCAAGTCGAGCAAAATTTGTTTCACCGTTTCGATCGCTTCAATCTCGATGCGGGACAAATTGCGACGTTTTTGACGAACCCCAATACCCGCGCTGTCTTTGGCCAAGTCTCTGGTGGCAACGCGTCTTATCTCGATGGTCTGCTGCAAGTCAGCGGCAGCTCGGCGGATTTGTTTGTGATCAATCCCTCGGGCATTTTGTTTGGCCCCAATGCTCGGCTCGATTTGGGGGGAGCCTTCACCGCGACAACAGCGGACTGGATTGGCTTTGGCGATGCGGGTCAGGAACAGTGGCTCCATACGCTGACGGGCCAAAACTACAGCGGCGGTCAGGCCAGTGCCTTTGGTTTTTCGGCGGTGGCTCCGGGGAGCATTGTCAATCAAGGGGCTTTGGCGGTGTCGCAGGGGCAGGTCGCTGCGGCTGCTGGGGGGTAATGTCGTCAATCTGGGCCAGTTGACCGCGCCGGGTGGAGAGGTCTCCGCGATCGCCACCCCCGGCCCAAGTGTCGTGCGTTTGCAGGATGCCTCGGGACTACTGCGGGTGAGTATTACACTCCAGGATTTTCGGCGATCGCGTCATCTCAGGCGATCGCTCAAGCGACCCACCCGACGGATGCGCGATCGCGGCCTGAATTGCTCACCGGTCAACCCCAGGCCGCCGAAGCCAGCGCGATGCGGGTCAATGCCGATGGCTCAGTTTCGCTCATTTCCAGCCAAATCGACGTCTCCCAGGCTGCGGGAACCGGTGGGCAGGTGAACTTGGTGGGTAAAACCGTCCAGCTGACTAACTCGATTGTAGAAGCCTCGGGAGCCGTGGGCGGTACGATCCGCGTGGGTGGCGATGCCCAAGGCAGCGCGGCGCTACCCGGTTCGGTGGTGACTCGGGTGGATGCAAAATCGGTGCTGCGGGCGGACGCACTTGCCCAGGCTCCCGAAGGCATTGCCCCTGAAGGCATCGCCCCCGAAGGCATTGCCCCCGAAGGTGGCAACGTGATCATCTGGTCGGACGGCAGTACCGAAGTTGCGGGTACCCTTTCGGCTCGAGGGGGTGGTCTGGTGGAAACCTCGGGTGCCCAAGGCCTGAAAATAGCGGATACGGCTCGCGTCGAGACGGCGGCAAATGGGGCAAATGGAGCGGATGGAGCAGATGTCAGAGCCCAGGCTGGAACTTGGCTGCTCGACCCGCTGACGCTAACGGTGGCCAATAGCGGCGGGGATATTACCCCAGGGACAGTGGTGGCGAATTTGCAAACCACCAACGTAACCCTGCAAGCGGACAACCAAATTACCGTCACTGACGCCATCAATGCCAGCGGTAACACAGCGGTGTCAGGCCAGGGCAACTTGACCCTGGATGCACCGACCGTGGATCTAAATGCTCGTGTCACGCTCCAGCCGGGTCGGACGCTGACCGGTACCGTGACGACGGTCAATGTGGGGGCCAACGGCTCGGTGCAAAATGGTCTAGATGCGGCGGCAACTGGGGGCAGCGTCAACCTGGCAGCGGCGACCTATCGCGAAGGCCGAGAGATTGTCATCGATCGCTCGGTTCAGCTACGGGGCCAGGGTGGAAGCGCTACCACCCTCAGCGGTGATGCCCTCGGCAATGGCAACACCGGGGCCGCTGCCGGTGATAACCACCGGGTTCTCCGCATCAACGGAGGTGGTGGGGCAGATGGCACGACGATCGCCGATCTCTCCCTGCGCCATGGCGTCGCCAACGGCAACGGTGGAGCCCTGATCAATGGGGCCAACAACGTTGTTGTTAGAACGACTAACTTCACTGACAACCGCGCCACGGGGGCAACCAGTGACGGCGGTGCGATTCACAATCAGGGTAGCCTACGCCTGGAAGGTTCGGTGCTCTCGAATAACCAGGCCCAGCGCAATGGCGGGGCAATCGATGTGGCCCAGGGAGAGGTGGTTCTCTCCACCGTGGTTTTGAATAATAATGGGGCGCTGACGGGGAATGGCGGCGCAATCGATGTAGATGCACCTGGGCGTTTGACGGTTAGCAATATCACCTTTGAGCAAAATACGGCGGCGGGGGATGGTGGCGCGATCGACAATGATGGCGTTGTCCAAGTCACCAGTGCGGGCTTTCGGGACAACGTGGCCCAGCGTGAGGGTGGCGCAATTTTTATCGGAAATGGAGGTAACACAACGATTTCCCAGACTGGATTTTCGCGCAATATTGGCGTTGAACTGGGGGGGCAATTTCAAATCGCGGCGATGCTACCACCCAGCTCACGGTTCAAAATGTTGACTTTTCCGAAAACCGGGTCACCTCAGCCTCGGCGGGCGTCGGCGATGGCGGTGCCATTTACTTTAATGCTGCGGGAACCACGACGGTTCGAAACACGAGCTTTTTTGATAATCAATCCAGTGACGGCGGTGGGGCGATCGCGGCGCGAGGCAATACGATTGTGTCGTTCGATGACGTCATCCTAGAGCGAAACATTGCCCTCAATAGCGTCGGCGGCGCGATCGATCTCGCCCAAAATAGCCGCCTCACCCTCAACAATAGCCGGGTCGACAAAAACCAAGCTGCCGACCAAGGGGGCGGGCTGAGCTTGGAGGAGCAGGCCCAGGTGATGATTACCAATACGGTTTTTAATGGTAATCAGGCGAGAACGGATGGGGGGGCGATCGCCAGCAGCAGCAGCAATGCCAATGCCCTAATGATTTCGGGTGTCGGCATTGCCGGTAATTTCGCAGGCGGTGATGGCGGTGGTATCTACAATCAGGGCCGCTTAAGCCTGAGCGATACTTTCGTCAATCAAAACACAGCGAACAGAGGTGCGGGCATTGCCACGATTGGCAGCAATAGTAGTGCCACCCTCAACTTTTTTGCCGTCAATGACAATATCGCGACGGGGTGGGGCGGTGGCTTATTCAATCAATCGGGTACGGTGAATCTAGCAGATGGTTCCCTCAACCAAAATAGCAGTGCCAACAATGGCGGTGGTCTTTGGGTAAATGGTGGGACGATCGCTACCAATCGGGTTGAGCTAGCGGGGAATCAGGCGGGTTCCTTTGGCGGCGGGGGATTTTTGCGGATACCATCGCCAGTCTCCAATCCACTAACTTTTTGGGTAACACGACCACCATTTCGGGCGGTGGTCTCCAGCTCGAACGCACAAATGCATCGATTGTAGATGGCCAATTTGGAAACAATCAAGCTCAGTTTGGCGGTGGTCTTGAAGCGAGCGATGCGGGGATTGTTCAAGTTGATAATACCTCGTTCTATGGCAATTTTGCGACGGTTGAAGGGGGAGCGTTGAAGAATGACAATGCGGTGGTGATGGTGCTGAATCGTCCAATTTTTACCAATAATCAATCGAATGGAAGTGGAGGGGCGATCGCAAATCTGAGCACCCTCACCCTAAATCAGGCTTATCTGGGCAATAACCGAGCACTACTGGATGGGGGAAGCGTTCTCAATGGCGGTGATCTGACGGTTAATCAGACGACATTTCAGAATAATGTTGCCGATCGCTATGGGGCTGGTATCCATAATTCAGGCCAGCTCGAGGTTGAGGGCTCGGCCTTTCAAGGAGGAAGCGCGATCGCCGGTGGTGGCATCTTTAGCGACAATGGTCAAAACCAGGTTGCAAACAGTTTATTTGAGGGCAATGTCGCCACCGGAGGTCTGACCACGGGCGATGGAGCTGGCATTTATAGCTACCAAAGTCAGTTTGATGTTGCAACTTCAACGTTTCAAAATAACCAAGCAGAGGACTTTGGGGGAGCGATCGCTAGCCTTGAAGGGTATTTGTCGATTGTTGGCACTACAATCAGTGGGAACAGCGCTAGGGTTGGTGGCGGGTTGCATCAGAATTTGGGGAGCTTGGCGATCGCCGATTCTATTTTCCTCAACAATCAATCCCTTCTGCAGGGCGGTGGCTTGGATCTATTTGGCGTGAGCAATGCCTCAATCCAGCGAACCCTGTTGCAAGGCAATCAAGCCGGGGATGGCGGCGGTGGGATCGCCTTAGGTGGAGCGACTAACTTGACCCTCGATCAGGTGTCGTTGCTGCAAAACCAAGGATTCAGGGGTGGGGGATTAGATGCACAGCTAGGGCGAAATTACCAAGGCACGCTGAATATCATTGATAGTACGATCGCGGGTAACCAAAGTACCTCGGTCAATGGTGGGGGGATGGATGTAAATCCGATCGCCAGCAGTCCGGTAAATATCTCTGGTTCAACCATCAGCCAAAATCGTTCGGCGCGAGATGGCGGCGGCATTGTTTTTGGCCCAAATGCCATTTTCAATATCAGCAATACAACTATTTCCGAAAATCAAGCAAATGGCCGAGGGGGCGGGATTGCTAACTTTGGTACACTCAATCTGACCCATACGACCCTCGCGGACAACCAATCTGATGCTGACAGTAATGGAGCTGAAGCGGGGGGGGACTGTTCACCGATGTCGTGAATGTCACGCGGTTAAATAATACGATCGTTGCCCATAATCAAGCTGCTAACGGAGTGGATGTCGCTGGTAACTTTGTCGATCAAGGCAATAATTTAATTGGCATTGCCGATGGATCAACTGGGTTTACCAATAGCACCCTAGTGGGCACGAGTGCAGCACCGATCTATCCCCTGCTTGCACCTCTGGGTAACAATGGTGGCCTGACCCAAACGCGCGCACTGCTACCGGGAAGTCCTGGAATTGATGCTGGTAATTCTAGCGTTTTGAGCGATCAGCGGGGCATTGGACGGGTTAACGCGCCGGATATTGGTGCCTTTGAATCTCGTGGTTTTGTCCTGACGGCCCAGGGTGGTGGTGGGCAGACCACTGAGGTCACTACGGCCTTTGGTTCGCCCTTGGCGGTGGCGATCGCCAGCCCCTTTGGCGAACCTGTTGATGGCGGCCAAATCAACTTTGTTGCACCCACCACTGGATCGAGTGCGGTCTTCTCCAGTAATCCCCTCGCCATCCCCATTACGGCAGGGGCAGCCCAGATCTCCCTCAGCGCCAATGGTGTCGAAGGCACCTATGCTGTCTCAGCAACTGGCAATGGCCTTTCTCCAGTGGTCTTTACGCTCACGAACACCTTACCCCCGACAATCCCGCCCCCATCAATCCCACCCACCCC
>JAAUOP010000016.1 GCA_012034805.1 Synechococcales cyanobacterium CRU_2_2
CCCTTGTATCGCCCGAACCCCTTGCTATCGCCCGAACCCCCTGTATCACTCGACCCCCCTGACCTCGTAACGCCGCCGGAAGTGCCCGCCGTACCGATTGATTCAACTCCGCCTGAGGTCGTGGCACCCACGGATTCCCTCGCGCCTGCTCCCCTAGACGGGTCTGGCCCTTCCCTCGATCCGCTGACCGGACTGGGCAGCGACCCTGTCCTGATTGACTCAGGCGACTCGGACAGTCTCGCCCCGAAACCCCAGGCCACTGCTGGTTCCGTCAACATCTCCTTTGACAACGCCGATTTGGATGATTTTATCCAGGATTTTTTGAATTTGCTCGATCGCGCAACACCCCTTTCACCCGTTTCGATCAGGCTCGAGTTTGGGACTTCGACACCCAGCAGCGACAGTCGCGAGGAGACGACAGGGCTTGGCTCAGCGAGTCTCGATTTCACCATTAGCGGCAATGGGCTGGCAGAAAAAACCTTCGGGATCCGGCTGCCAACGATATTGGGCTAGGCTGAGCCTGCCGCTGGGTTCAAAGATAATGCCTTCCTCTTCGAGGAGCGATCGCTGCAAATAGTCCGAGCCATTGCGCACCTGGGCATAGGACACTTCTCCCCTGGCATTGACCACGCGATGCCAGGGGACAGCCTCCAGGGGGCCTGCGAGCCGAAACAGGGCATAGCCCACAAGCCGAGGCTTACCGGCTAGGCCCGCCAACGCTGCGACTTGGCCATAGGTCGCCACGTGACCCGGAGGAATCTGGCAGACAACGGCATAGATGGTTTCGTAGGCTGTGGCGGACGTTTTGGCAAGCATGTTCGCCGGAGGCTGGGAGGTCGTCGTTAAAATCTTCGCACAGGTCATCAACCCACGGGTGTGGCCCTAAAGCATTCGGGGTTTTATCATAAAGTTCTTGGCATAAGTCGCCCCAAAGAAGCCTGCGAGAGGGCATCTCCCGCAAGCGACGGTAACCGGAAAAAGACCGGTTTTCCTTAGACATGCCTGGGAGTCAGGCGGGGCTGACTTCTAAACACGGGCAGCCTTTTTGGCTTCAATCGGCTGACGCGACGGATTGCCGATGGCATTGTCAATCCAACCCACCACCAAGGCATCGATAGAGAACAGACCCGCGCCAGAAACGAGAAAAAACTGGAAGCAGGCTGCATAAAGCAACGACAGCTCGAGGTAAGGGATGCTCAAACCCGCGACCTTGATATGGTGATAGACCGCCACCAGCATCGTGGAGACCAAGCCCAGCGCCGCAGGCCGAGTCAGCAAACCGATCGCCAGCATCGGCGCTGCCAGCAGCTCGGTGAACGCGGCCACGTAGGTAAAGAAAATCGGGAACGGTAGACCGATCACAGAAACATAGGCCTCTGCGAAGCTTTCGACATTGCCCAGTTTATTCAAACCGTTGTGAACCATCACAACCCCTGCGACCACGCGCAGCAAGGCGATCGAAAGCTGGAGTGCTCGGCTGCTCGATAGAACCGTAGGTCTCAGAATCCAGGAAATCAGGCTCAGGAGCGAAAAGCGTTTGTTCATGACGACATCTAGGATGACAGTCCTAGGGCAGAGGTGAATGAGAAGAAGTTTACAGTTCTTAATATTAACAAGTATAACAAACATTATTGAGAGAGATGGCGATTACTCACTTTTTCGCAACGTTTTGTTGAGACTGTCTTGTTAAGGACGTTTTGTTGTTGCTCGGGAACGAGAATTAAATTAGACCGCAATCACCCTGTCGAGACGAACCGTCATTCGTCCTAAGGTGGTTGCGCCCGTCATTTTCCGGACAATCCCCCAAAAGCTGAGCAATAATGTCACAGATATGTAATGGCCCCTAACGCGCAGCTCACCATGACCGACCGCCCCTGCCTTCGCCGTGTCGTCGATTGTCTCCGCCATGGCCAGCCCGGCGAGTCTGTCAGAGTCCAGGGCTGGGTTCGCACCAAGCGAGAACAGAAAAAATTTACGTTTGCAGAAATTAACGACGGCTCCTCGCTCAAGAGCATCCAAGCTGTGATCGACGCCGCTGTCCCTGGCTACGGGGAGGCGATCGCCGCTATGAATACCGGGGCTTCCGTCGCGATTAGCGGCACCTTGGTTCCATCCCCTGCCCAGGGCCAAAGCATCGAACTCAAAGCCGAGAGCATCGAAGTTTTGGGTAGCGTAGCCGAAGACTATCCTCTGCAAAAAAACGTCATTCCTTTGAATTCCTTAGAAGCATTGCCCACCTGCGTCCCCGCACCAACACCCTCGGCGCGGTGATGCGTGTGCGCAACGCCTGTGCCAATGCCATTCACGAGTTCTTTCAGCAACAAGGGTTTCTCTGGATTCACAGCCCAATCATCACGCCAGCGACTGCGAAGGCGCGGGCGAAATGTTTGGCGTCACCACGTTCGATCTGACCCAGGTGCCCACCGACGACGCAGGCAAGCCCGACTATTCCCAGGACTTCTTTGGCAAGCCTGCCTTTTTGACCGTGAGTGGCCAACTCGAAGCCGAGATCATGGCCACGGCCTTTAGCCATGTCTATACCTTTGGCCCTACCTTCCGGGCCGAGAATTCCAACACCTCTCGGCACCTGGCTGAGTTTTGGATGGTGGAACCCGAAATGGCCTTTTGCAATCTCGACGGCAATATGGATCTCGCGGAAGCCTTTTTGAAATTTGTCTTCAAACAAGTCCTGGAACGCTGCCCTGAGGACATGGCGTTTTTGCGGAGCGTATCGATCCAGACGTCATTGCCCGCGCTGAAACCATCATTAACCATGACTTCGAGCGTATTACCTACACCCAAGCTGTGGAACTGCTGGAGAAGAGCGATCGCCCGTTTGACTACCCGGTCGAGTGGGGCATTGACCTCCAGTCTGAGCACGAGCGCTATCTGGCTGAAGACTTGTTCAAGCGGCCCTTGATCGTCACCGATTACCCCACTCAAATCAAGGCCTTTTACATGCGCCTGAGCGACGATGGCAAAACCGTCCGTGCCATGGATGTTTTGGCCCCTGGTATCGGCGAAATTATTGGCGGCTCCCAGCGAGAGGAACGACTGGATGTGCTCGAGCGTCGCTTAGCCGCCGCCGGGTTGCGGCAGGAAGATTATTGGTGGTATTTGGATCTGCGTCGTTATGGCACCGTGCCCCACGCGGGTTTTGGCCTGGGGTTTGAGCGGTTGGTACAGTTTATGACGGGCATGGGGAACATTCGGGACGTGATTCCGTTCCCGCGATCGCCCCTCAATGCCGAGTTTTAATTGGACAAGCGACGAGAACACACGCTCAAGAGTGGGTTCTTGAGATAAAAACTGCCTAGAACAAACTGCGCCTACCGCCCCGAAACCCTGAAGCCGCTGTCCCAAACTGAATCCGGCACTGTTCTTTACTCTTGGACTCTTTATTCTTGGACTCTTTCCCCTGGGAACTTGCCGAGCAGATGTAGGAAGCCAGGTTTGAACCTCGGTTATCTTGAACCTCGGTTTGATACCCAAAGGTGCTCGCTGCTGAGCCAAAGCTATGGAGAAACTCATAGCGAGAGAAATAATCGAGAAGACTCCAGGCTTGGGAATTAACCACCACCACCAGGCTTCCCGGCTGCGCCGTCGTTGGGGCTGGTGTGGCGGCCCAGTTGCTGATCAGCTTTTTGAGCTGTGGGCGCGCGCCTAACTGTTCCCGAATCCACCACAGGCTGGGCGGCGTTAGACCACGGCGACAGATGGTGTCTGAGGTGTACGTCGGATTGCCCCCCGCTAAGGTCAAGGCATTGCAGTTGACCGCAGCGCTTCCAGGTTTCTTGGGTTCGTTGGGGGCTGCGATCGCCGGGGTCGCGAAGGGAAGGCAAAGGGTGGCGATCGCAAAAACCTTAACGACATCTAGCTGCATGGCCGATTCCAAATCATGGGACGAAGTCTAGCTGCGAGAGCGGATCCTCCGCCCGGTACTCAGGTCAAAGTCCCCACCAGGGCGGCCCAGAGAACGAGGTCGCCAAGAGACCTTGCCCTGACTCGCATCGTTGAGAGCCGTTTCCACCGCAGTCGGCAGATTATCCCAGTCGAGGCTGGGATTTTGCAAAATGGATTGCAAGACCCGCAAGGCCCGCTGGGCGTTCTCATCTTCGGGGATTTCGATAGGCGTCGAATGACGCAAAGGATCGCGTTCTACCGCTGCAATCCCCTGACGCACCGCGACCCGAACGGGTTCCGCAAACTCCTGGCGAGCTCGGCTTTCTTGCATTTCCAGACCCCGAGCGCTACTGGCATAGAGCGGGGCGAGGCGATTGAGCGCGTAGGTCATCACCTCCTCGGGCTTGAAGAAGGAGGCTTTGCGAGCGGCCAATTGGCCTAATTGTCGCTCGATTTCTTCTGCCACCAGCAGCTCCATGACATTGATCCACGCACGTTTGGCCAATGTTTTCTTCATGCCAGACCCTGCAGCCCTATCAAAGAATCGACAATTAAATACTTCACAGAGAGGATCCAAAAAAGAGAAAGTTACACGTCAATCGTCAGATTCACTACTGGATTTCTTGTGGATTCACTGGACCAACAACCTTACCTGACCCATAGCCTCGACGAATGCAATGAGTCTAGACATGAGCCAATGAAGTCGAGAAATATACTGATGAGCTAAAGGTAAATCTTACAACTAAGCTAAAGCGGAGAAGATTCATCCAATATAGCGGTTTTCCATCGTAATGCCGGGATGCGATCGCCTCTGGTTATATCAATAGATTTCCACGGGCGTAAGCGAAACCGCTGATTGTTCAACTCGCGTTTATCAAAGGCACGCTTTTTCTGATCGTTCTCGTGAAAATCTATCTGAGCGAAG
Organism: Synechococcales cyanobacterium CRU_2_2; assembly: GCA_012034805.1. Taxonomy (GTDB): domain Bacteria; phylum Cyanobacteriota; class Cyanobacteriia; order PCC-9006; family JAAUQQ01; genus JAAUOP01. The sequence goes on from JAAUOP010000016.1 coordinate 4,829, forward strand.
CTTCTCACCCTAGGCGATTTTATTTAGATCGTCATTGGTGATTGAGATAGGATGATTGAGATAAGAGCACTTAACCTAGACTCCCTAGGCAGTGCGTCGGGCGACTTGAGCCAGGGTGCTCTTAATGGCGGGTAGCAAATTGAGCCAGGTCAGGTTGGGGCATCCCAGATAGATGGATAGCTCTTGGAGCGCCTTCTGGGCTGCAAATAAACTCGACTCTGGAGAACAGAGGCGATCTTCCGAGCGTTCCGGGGTCTGGTGAACCACCATGAGGCCTTGACAGACCGCAGCAGAGACTTGTCCAGCTAAGTCTTTTTGCGCACGGGACTGTTGCCAGAGCCAGCCAGTTTCAGTGGTGGCATAGAGCGCAGGTAATGAATTTAGGGCGTAGGCAATGACGTCATCTGCGTTGACATGGCGCAGGGCACTGGGCGCGAGCTGCTGCATCTGTCGCTGAACTTCCTGAACCACGAGGGGTTCCATTGCATTGCGATAGGTTTTGGAAACAGGGGTGACCATGGCGTTAAGCGAATTGGAGGCGAGCGTTGGCAGGGGGTGTAGCGGGTAGCGGGTGCCCAAAACGGCGAACAGGGCTGTCTCTACCGGCAGATGGCGGCTCAGTGCGTTCATGTCTCAGTGCATGCATGTCTCAGTGCATACGGTTATCTTCATCTCAGTGCATGTAGTTACCTTCTACACTGTGTGTACTGAATCTCAGGAAACTCGTCTGGGAAAGCAAATTCAAGCGCGTGACGTCACGCGCTGGAGCTGCCCCACAGTCGCCGCTGCTCCGGCCCTTGCAAACGCTGATGGGTATCTCGCAAGAGGCGAGGGATCTCGAGCGATTCTGGACAACGGGGTAGGCAGTCACCGCAATCGGTGCAGTGGTTGGCCTTGCGCCCTGGGAACCAATGCCCAGCATTCTCAAACATTTGGTAGCGATATTGGCCAAAAGCAACCAGGTCATGGGCGATCGCAGATTGCGCAGCCGCAGCACCTCCGGAATCTGAATATTCTCGGGGCAGGGCAAGCACGCATAACATTGACTACAGCGATCGCTCCCTAAAGCCCGGTGTTGTTGCGCTTCCAACCGTGCCAAGGCTTCCTGCTCTGTTGGGCTGAGGGGGCCATCGGCATCGGCGATCGCGATCGCGGCATCCAGCTCCTCTGGACAGGCCGCGCCCAAGCTCAGGGTGGTGATGCGTGGATCACTGAGCAAAAACCGGTAGTTGAGGCTTTGGGGTGAAAAGGGGGCACAGGCTTCGCTGAGGGTTTTCGGGGGTGCATAGAGCTGTCCACCTTTGTCCGTGGGAGAAATAATAAAAATACCCATGTCGAGCGCTTGGGCGAGGGCGATCGCCGCCCCATGGCGCTGAAAAAAATAGTAGTAGTGCAAATTAGCGAAGGCGAAGCGGCGGGTTTCCAGGATTTGTAAAATCAGCTCCAGACTGCCATGGCTCGAAAAGCCAATGTGTCGCACAAGACCGAGATCCCGCATCGCCTCTAGCCCTGCCAAAGCCCCCTCCGGAGCCAGCGCCGTTGCCAGATGTTCGGGCCGATTGATGCCGTGTAAGGCAACGCAATCAATCGAGTCAACCTGCAGACGACTGAGGGACTCTCGGAGCTGTTGCCCTAGGGTAGGGCCATCTAGCAGCGGTGAAAGCTTGGTCGTTAGGTAGGGGCGCTGGGGCGTCGTTCGGCCCAGCGCCTGCCCCACAAACCGCTCGCTCTCGCCATAGCCTCGAGCAGTCTCGAGATGATTGATCCCCTGGGCTAGGGCAGCGGCGACCGTTGCCTCAGCAACCTCCTGAGACGAAAATCGCATGGTTCCGAGCGAGAAAACAGATAATTCCAACTCGGTCTGGCCAAACCTGCGGTAGCGCATAATAACCAGCCAGTACGGTGCTAAAACTGAGCAAAATCACCGGGATTTAAATTGTCCAAAAATTGACGGAACGCACGTCGCTCCTCTTCGTCTGCGTCACGATCCGCCGGAATTGACGCATCCGCCACCACTTCCTCCATCACCCAGATGGGTGCATTGAGGCGTAGGGCCAGGACAATGGCATCGCTGGGGCGGGCATCAATATCCTGGGTCAGATCCCCATGACGGGTCTGGAGCGTCGCATAGTAGGTATTGTCTTGGAGGGAGTGAATCAGCACCCGACACAGCTCCAAGTCCCACTGCTCCAGGATATTGACCATCAAGTCATGGGTTAAGGGCCGAGGAGAACTTTGCTGCTCGATGGCGAGCTTGATGGCCTTGGCTTGCTCTTGGCTAATCCAGATGGGGAGGGCACGTCGTCCTTCGGTGTCAATCAGCATGACAATAGGGCTCATGGTTGCGGCATCAAATGCGATCCCGTCAACATTCATCTCAATCATGGCTCAGCCTCTGAAGTCCCAAGGCATCGGTGAAGGCAACAGTTCCATTATGCGCTTCTGCGCCGCTGGAGCCAATCTAGATTCTGACGAGATTGTTAATTGTTTCGTGAAGTCCACCAAAGTAGACCATTCCCAGAAAACGCTCTTAGCCCATTTCCAGAGAATTCTTCGCGATGTTTACAGGCTTAATTCAAGACCTTGGGTATGTTCACGCCAAGGTAGATTATCAGCTTCAGATCCACTGTCCCAGCCCGGATTCCCCCATTCTCAGGGGCATTGAAATGGGCGATAGTGTGGCGGTAGACGGAGCATGCTTGACCGTGGAGCGGGTGCTGCCCCAAGGTTTCGCCGTGTCCGTTTCGCCGGAAACGCTGCAGCGGACGACGCTGGGGGGCGATCGCCCAAGACCCCGTCAATTTGGAAACGTCTCTGCGTGTAGGCAGCAAAATCGGTGGCCATTTCGTCACCGGCCACGTAGACGGTTCAGCAAAACTGTCCTCATCCCAGGCCACGGCAACCTCCTGGGAGTTGGCGTTTTACGACATCAGTGACTTTGTTCGTCCCTACATAGTCCCCAAGGGCAGCATTACGATTAACGGTGTGAGCCTCACGATCGCCAGCTGCCACGAATGGGGGGAGTGGTTCACCGTGGCTGTGATTCCCCTCACCTACGAGCTGACCAATCTGCATTGCCTTGCGCCCGATAGCCTAGTGAATCTAGAGGGCGACATTTTGGGAAAATATGTCCAGCGTCTGCTGAAGTCGCCGGTTTCCGACTCGGCTGCGTCAGCCTTGCCCGCGATCGATGATGGTTTTCTGGCCGAACATGGATATCTCTAGCCAACCGGTGTCTAGTGCACCCCATCAACTAACTCTCACCCTGGCGGCGATACCATCGCGCCAGCCGATCGCCCGAAATCCCCAGCTTGTAACCCAAAATCATTCCCTGATTCAGGAGTGTCGTCCGCACCACGCCGAGCTTTTGCCAGCGCCGGGCCGAAGTCGTCACGACAGCAGGGGCGAGTTCTCCGGGAGCTTGCGTTGCGATCGCCACTCGTCCCTGGCGCTGTAGCCGCCGCATCAGCTCAAAGTCTTCCATAATCGGTAAATCCGCAAAGCCGCCGATCGCATCGAAGACATCCTTGCGCAAAAAAATCGCCTGGTCACCATAGGGCAACTGCAAAAGGCGCGATCGCCACCGCACCCCCCACTCCACTGCGCGTAGCCCCAGCCCTTCGCCTTCAATCCGAAGCTCAAAGGCACCCGCCACGACGCCCGCTTGGGCTAGGGTCTGCTGGGCGATCGCCTCAAACCCCTCCGGCAGCTGCGTATCCGCGTGCAGAAACAGCAGAATTTCCCCCTGGGCCAAAGCCGCGCCGCGATTGAGTTGCCGCGCTCGACCGCCGGTTTCGATCAGCACTGGGGTGTGGTGGGTCTGGGCGATCGCCACGGTGTCATCGGTACTGCCGCCATCACAGAGGATCCGTTCGGCTTGGGGGGCGATCCTGCGCAATCTCCCAAGGACTTGGGGCAACTGAACCGCTTCGTTTTTCGCCGGAATGATCACCGAAATCCGGGGCTTTGCCAGCATCGTCCTTTCCTTGGGGCAAAACTTCTCCCACAGGGGCAAATCTTCGAGATCGTCCACATCCTGGAGGAGCGGAAGCTGCATCACCGCTAATCCCTGCTGGGCCGCCCGATGCAACGTCTCAGAGAGGACCTGGTTTGTTCCCCAAGCCATCTCGGTAAACAGGACTGGAACAGCCAACGTCAGCACTTCAGCTCGCAAGCCAATCAGGTAATAGCCCCCGTCTAACGCAGGCCCCAGAACCAGATCTTGAGCCTGCAAAGCCCCAAAGGCTTGGTTCAACAGCTCAGCTGTAATCCCTGGGCAGTCAATGCCGATGATCACCACCCGTTGATGGCCTGCGGCGACGCCCGTGGCTAGGGCTGCGGCCATGCGATCGCCCAGATCCCCCGCAGCCTGGGCCTCATAGACCCAATCGACTCCCAGCCAAGCACGAAACTGTGCCCCAGAGCCTCCCGTCGTCAGCACCCGAACCGTCGAGACCCTGGACTGGTGCTCTTGTGCCAACCAGCGGGTCACCGTGGCTAGCGTATGCTCGGTCATCTGCCGCTGTAAGGTCGCGGCTCCTTCAGTTCCCAGCGCCGGAATCAGCCGAGTTTTGGTGCGCCCTGGCGCTGGATAGCGGGTGAAGACGACTAAATTTTGGTTCACGCCCTCGGCCTCATGTCTTACACCCTACGCCCCATACCTAAATTGTCCACCTGCTGTTTCAGGAGCTTTTGATAGGCTGCTTCCGAGATGCAGTCTTGGACATCGACATGGTCAACAAACAAAATGCCGTTGAGATGATCTAACTCATGTTGAAAAATCCGAGCGACAAAGCCTTGAAGGTGCGATCGCTGCACCCGCCCCCCTCGATCCCAATACTCCACCCAAATTTCTTCGGCCCGAGCCACCTGGGCGCGGCAATTGGGCAAGCTGAGGCAACCCTCCCAGTCCCGCACTTCGGCGTCCGAGCGATCGAGCAGTACCGGATTGATCATCGCGGTGGGCTCCATGTGGGGCGCTTGGGGGTAGCGAGCATTGGGCCGGGATGCGACCACAAACACCCGTTCTGAGGCCGCCACCTGGGGGGCGGCGATACCGACGCCATTGGTGGCGATCGCCGTGGCGATCAAATCGTCAATCAGCTGCTGGAAGGGGCGAGCGTCGAGTTCCGGGCCCACGGGCCGAGCAATCTGTCGCAGCAAGGGCTCCCCCCTCCGCAGGATGTTGCGGGTCTTCCCATTCTGTTCCTTAGCATTTTCGTTTTCCATGATGGCATCTGGGGTCACGACTGCATGAATCTAGGAGCGGGCACCCCGCTCAAGGGTCATTTCCTGGGGCTTGACCGAGAGGGTCATCACCTTGCCCTGTCGGTTAATCTCAATCGGCAACACTTGGCCAACATTGCCTTCCGCCACCCGGTCTTGAACCTCCTGCGCCGTCGCGACGGCCTGACCACCCACCTGAATCACCACGTCGCCCAATTGCATCCCCGCAGCCTCCGCTGGCGAATTGGGCAACACCCCAGCAATCAGCACCCCTTCGTCTAGCTTGACGGTAAAGCCCAGACTGGGCGTGGCCCGGATTTGGGCCGCCATCTCTGGGGTCAGCGTCCGCATTTGGATGCCGAGAAAGGGATGTTGAACCTTGCCATCGCGGATCAACTGCTGGGCCAGCCGCTGGGCCGTATTGATCGGAATCGAAAAACCCAGTCCCTGGGCATCGCCAATGATGGCGGTGTTCATGCCGATCACCTCGCCCTGGCTGTTGAGCAGGGGGCCACCAGAATTGCCGGGGTTGATGGCCGCATCCGTTTGAATAAAACCGACTCGTTTGTCCGGTGCGCCCACTTCCGAGCTGCTGCGGCCCGTGGCACTGATGATGCCGACGGTAACGGTGTTGTCGAGGCCGAGGGGATTGCCGATGGCGATCGCCCACTCTCCCGGTTGAAGCTGTTCGGAGTTACCCACCGGCACCACCGGCAGCTCTGACGCCTCAATTTTGATCACGGCGACATCGGTCACCAAATCCAGACCCAAAACCTTACCGCCAAAATTTCGCCCGTCCTTGAGTTTGACCTTCACCTCATCCGCCTCCTCGACCACATGGGCGTTGGTCAAGATATAGCCATCCTTACGAATAATAAATCCAGAACCAGAACCCGCGACCCGTTCCGATGGCTGGGGTATGCGTCGTCCAAAGAAGCCGCGAAAAAGCGGATCCTCCAATAGCTCTGAGCCCTCTGCCACGTTACGAGACGCATCAATCCTGACCACCGCTGGCCCAACCCGCTGCACCGCATCGACAATGAAATTACCCTCGACCGGCAAGACAGCTCGGGGTGGCTCAGGTGGCAACGTCGCCGTCTCCAGCAGCGGTGATTGCTGCACAGGTACGGGCGTCGAGATGCGCTCTGATGCCGACAGTTGCGGCAACCAAGTCTTCCAGCCGCCTTGCCAAAAGCTAGCGGGCATGGCCCGAGCGCTCGCGAAGGCAGCCCCGGCCCCAAAGATCAATCCAAAGACGAGGCCCGAGCATCGGGGCCTGCTGGCCTTGGGCGAATGGGAGCCTCGAGGGTTGTCTGAAGGCGTAGGTCTCATGGATCTGCAAACGTCCTCAATGCACCGCAAAGGATAGCCCAATACCGTCTGATTTTACGGTCTGATTTTGGACTTGTTGATAGATCGACCCCCTCAGCATAGAGCTTGAACAACACTAAACCCCACCGCCTAACTCGGTGTCTGCACCCGCGTCTGTGCTGGAGCCCCCAGAAGCAATATCAAGATTTGTCAAATCAACGAACGAGCCGTTTAACCGACAGGTCTTCCCTAGCTCGCGGCGGTTAGCTGTGGTAACTTGACTATCTCGAGGGTTCATTCTGAAGCAGCTCGTCTCGAGGCGGCTGGCTCCAGAGCTGCCTGCACTGGTGGCTGATGCGAATAGCGAGTAATCCAAGGCGTGGTCTATTCCCGACTCCATTGCCCGAATCCGTTAATTTTCTCCTCTTTGGGCTTGACTGGTCTGAACCCAATTTTCCTAGCCTGATCTGTGCCCAATCGGACTGTAAGCCAATCGGACTGTAAGCCAATCGGACTGTAAGCTAACGTGACCCCCTACTCCTCAGAACAGCTCTGGGACGGCATCCTGGAGCAGCTTCAGCTTCAGTTAAGCCGTCCAACCTTTGAAACCTGGATTAAAACGGCTAGTGCGGAAAAGTTGGAAGGTAATTGTCTGTATATTCGGACACCCAATCCCTTCGCCCGTAACTGGTTGCAAAAATATTACTTACAAACGATCTCCGATGCGGTTGAGACGTTTCTAGGTTATCCACTGGAGATCCAATTTACGGTGATTTCTAGCGGTGAAGTGGGGGCAGCCCAGATTGTTGAAGAAAGTTTGTGGACGTCCGTAGCACCCACCCCTGTGGCGGAAGCGGCTGCGATTCCGGAGCTGGAAAAGGAGGTCGGAGAGGGTCGCCACAAGCAAATTCGATCGCCCAAGCTCAATCACAAATACGTGTTTTCCCGCTTTGTCGTGGGTGCCAGCAGCCGCATGGCCCACGCGGCTGCGCTGGCGGTGGCGGAGTCTCCGGGGCGGGAGTTCAATCCGCTGTTTCTCTGTGGCGGCGTCGGCCTGGGTAAGACGCACCTGATGCAGGCTATTGGTCACTACCGGCTTGAGATTGATCCCAATACCAATATTTTCTATGTTTCGACCGAGCAGTTTACCAATGATCTGATTTCCGCAATTCGGCGGGACGGGATGCAAGCTTTTCGGGAGCGCTATCGAGCGGCGGATGTTTTGCTGGTGGACGATATTCAGTTCATTGAGGGGAAGGAGTACACCCAGGAAGAGTTTTTCCACACGTTTAACACTTTGCATGAGGCGGGCAAGCAGGTGGTGCTGGCGTCCGATCGCCCCCCCAGCCAAATCCCCCGGTTGCAGGAGCGGCTGTGCTCGCGCTTTTCGATGGGGTTGATTGCTGACGTGCAAGCTCCCGATTTTGAAACTCGCATGGCCATTTTGCAAAAAAAGGCGGAGTACGAGAATATCCGGCTGCTCGGGAGGCGATCGAATACATTGCCTCAAGCTACACGTCCAACATTCGGGAGCTAGAGGGGGCGCTGACGCGGGTAGTGGCCTATATCTCGATTTCTGGGGTGGCGATGACGGTGGAGAATATTGCCCCAGTGCTCAATCCCCCGATGGAGCAGGTGGAGGTCTCGCCGGAAATCATTATTTCCATTGTGGCGGATACCTTTCGGGTTTCCGTGGATGACCTCAAGGGCAGCTCTCGGCGGCGGGAGGTGAGTCAGGCGCGGCAGGTGGCGATGTATCTCATGCGCAAGCATACGGACTTGAGTTTGCCCAAAATTGGTGAAGCGTTCGGCGGCAAGGACCACACAACGGTGATGTATAGCTGCGATAAGATCGAGCAGATGAAGGAGGCGGATCACCAGATGAATCTGACGCTGCGTCAGCTGAATGACAAGCTCTACATGAATAGCAAGGTTCAGGGGTAGAAACGAGGATTTAATTCGACCTGGTCGATCTAGATCGAATTGTAGGGATGCGAACTCCGCACCCAATGCCGGAGCTGTGATGCGTTTCCATGAATTTGAGGGTCGGGGATACCGACCCCTACGAAGGCTTGAACCTTAGGCATCTAACCGAACAGCTATGAAAATTTTGGAGGCCCAGGGTCTTTGTAAAACCTATCGCCGGGGTCAGCAGGTTGTAGAGGCCGTGCGTGGGGTAGATTTGGCGATCGCTCCCGGCCAAATCCTGGCGTTTCTCGGGCCGAACGGGGCGGGCAAAACGACGACGATCAAAATGATTGCGGGGTTGATTCGGCCTGATGCTGGGACGGTGGCGATCGCAGGCCGTGACCCTCACCGCGAGCCCGATGCGGTGCGGCAGCTCGGCGCAGTACTGGAGGGCAATCGCAATTTGTATTGGCGACTGACGCCGATGGAGAATTTGGAGTATTTTGGCGTGCTGCGTGGCCTGACGCGCCAGGCAGCTCGGCGGCAGGGGCGGCAACTGTTAGAGCGGTTTGAGCTGACGGGGAAGCGAGACGCGGCGGTGCAAAATCTGTCGCGGGGGATGCAGCAGAAGGTCGCGATCGCCGTGGCCTTGGTTCACCAACCCCAGCTCCTTCTCCTGGATGAACCGACCCTGGGCCTCGATGTCGAAGCGACCCAAACGGTCAAAACGCTAGTCCGAGAAATTGCGGCGTCGGGTTGTGCGATTTTGCTCACGACCCATCAATTGGACGTTGCGGAGGAATTGAGCGATCGGGTGGCCATTATCCGCGCGGGCGAAGTGATTGCGGAGCAAAACACTCAGGAGCTGGTGCGCCAGTTTGCCGGGGCTAGTTATACGGTGGAGCTGGAAGGTGAGTTGTCGGCGGGGCAGCGATCGCAGCTTCAGGCCCACGGTGTTTTGATTCAAGACCCGCGTTTGTTTGTGCGGGGGGCCGAGATTTTGTATGAGATTTTGGAGATTGTTCGACCGGTGCCAATTTTTCAAGTCAAAAAAGACGCAGCGGATTTGACTGAGGTATTTTTGAAATTGGTGCAAGCTCCCCAGGACGATTGAATGTCTCGAATATTTAACCCAACAGCCGGACGAACCCGGTGTAGGGCAACACACTGTTAGATCAGGGGGTGCGACTGCGACATAAAGTTGTCCCCCAGGTTCTCTCAAATATGAGTTCTGGATAAGTTGAAAGCCCTATTCTGCCGTCACTCATGACTTGATTAAGTTCAGGAATTTACGTTGTTTCAACCGATCAATTCCGTAACGTGATCCTTAACCAGAACTGACCTTCATCAAGGCTTGCTAGGAGGGCGACCCGAGCGAGTTCGCCGATAGGGGCTACGATCGCTTTCGGCATCATGAATTCCCGGATGCACTCGGATGCACTTTTGCAGCATACCCCCACCAGAGAGGTCTAACTTCGTGTCGTACCCCTGACTTAACGATGCGTCGCCCTACGCCACCGTTCGTCCGGCGTTTACTCGGCGATCGCATCGATCACCTATCGATCGCCTTAAAAAGCGATCGCCACGCTTAAGAATAGTTGCGATTAAGAATAGTTGCGATCGAGAATCTGCCCCAGCGCCAAAGCTGCCCAATCCACATCAGCAGTCGTTGTTTGTTTCCCCAGAGTGAGACGGATGGCGCTGAGGGCAGCGCGATCGCCATAGCCCATCGCTTTAAGCACCCGGCTGGGCACAGACTGACCACTGTCGCAGGCAGAACCGGCGCTAATGCCAATGCCCGCCAGATTCATCTGATAGACCAGTTGGCGACCGCTGACCGCTGTCACAGCCCGCTCAATCGAAAAGCTGGCATGGTGGGGAAGGCGGTGGTGGCGATCGCCCGTCAGTTCAACCCCAGCTAAGGCGACGAGCTGAGTGATCAGGCGATCGCGCAGGATCACCAGCCGCTGTGACTCTGACTCCAGCTCTTGTGCCGCCAACCTAGCAGCAGTCCCAAAGGCGGCGATCGCCGCTACAGCCTGGGTTCCGGGCCGTCGATCCCCTTCTTGGGATCCCCCTCCAAATACGGTTGTGAGCTCAACACCTGGGCGAACATACAAGGCACCCACTCCCTGGGGGCCATATAACTTGTGGCTCGACAGCGAGAGTAAATCGACCTTGAGCTGACCCACGTCCAGCGGAACCCGCCCCGCCACCTGCACCGCGTCGGTATGAAACAACACGCCTGCTTCGTGGGCGATCGCCGCCAATTCCGCCAGAGGCTGTAGCGTCCCGACTTCGCTTTGGCCATAGATCACCGACACCAAGGCCGTATCGTCCTGCAACTCGACTCGCAAATCTTCGGGATCAATCCGCCCCTGGGCATCTACTGGCAGCCGCGTGACACGCCAGCCCTGTTGCTCTAACATCTGAGCAGGCTTCTCCACGGCGGAATGTTCGAGGCTGGAAATAATTAAATGTCGTGGCTCGAGAACACGTCGTGCCACGCCTAAAATTGCCAGATTATTCGACTCCGTGCCACCACTGGTAAACACCAATGACTCCGGCGGTGCGCCGATCAGCTGAGCCACAGCCCACCGAGCGGTTTCGATGGCCAAGGCCGATCGCTGCCCCCAATGGTGCAAGCTGGAGGGATTGCCCCATTCCTCGGTGAGGACGTGCTGGAGGGTTGCGATCGCCTCGGGCCGCGTCGGTGTTGTGGCGCTGTAGTCAAGATAAATCTGCATGAGGCAATGGGCTTCTGAGTGGCCTTCCATACTGACGATTGCAATTATCCCAGGCTAAAATCCCAAGTCTGACTTTGCCGCTGCGGCAGCTTCGAGCAACGCTGGTGTTTCCATGGCCTCCCAATCCGTTGCACCAATTTCCTGGTAGAACTGAGCGTCGTAGGCACGAGTTTGAATAACAACCGGCATCGGCACAGCATGACCCAGCAACAAGGCCTGTTGCTTTGAGTCTAGCTTTGCGAGCACCGATCGCAAATTCTGCCCGCCGGAAACTCCGGTAAAAATCGCTTCAATATCCTTGTCATCATTGAGCAGCGCCGTGATTCGGGTTCCCACCTGGGACATCACCTCCGGATCGATGCCCGAGGGTCTTTGATCGACCACTAATAGTGTCACAAAATATTTGCGCATCTCGCGGGCGATCGTGCCAAAAATGGTCTGACGCACCGTCGCAGAATCCAAAAAACGATGGGCTTCTTCGATGGTGATCACGAGTTGACGGGGGCGATCGATCGGGTTTTTCGACTGCAAAAATTTGTCTGCCTTGCGTACATAAGCCTCGTGAATGCGACGGGAGATAATATTGGTCGCCAACATGTAGGAAAGCATATTTGACTGGGAGCCAAATTCAATTACCACGTGTTTTCCTGCATTGAGGGCATCTATTACCTGGCGAATATAATTGCGAGTACAAGAATTTTGAACGTATTTCAGATCATCCAATCGAGTCAGCTTGCGCTGCAGGGCCATAATCGAAGATTTACTTCCCATTTTGACTTCGCAGAACTCTTGAATTTCACTGTTACTCATGGCTAAGAGTCGGGTTATCCAGGATTTACCAAACTCATTGCGCAGGATAATTGCATTTTCTAGGCTGGCTTCCGAAAGGTTCAGCTCCTGTCGCACTAATGCCAAATCTTCGACCGAGATTTGGTCATAGCCAATGTACAATTCCTGGGCATCGCGAACACCCCGGCGTTGGGTTGATTCTGGGTCGAGGGTGTAGATTTGCACTTGGTCTGGAAAAAGCTGCCGCAAGCCTTTGACCGTGTTGAAGCGATCGCGCCCCCCACCCTCACTCGCGGCTTCCCAGCCATACTCCGAATGCATATCAAAAATCAAATTCACCGCTGCCCGCTTGCGAATAATCCCCGACAGCAAGAGGCGCGTTAAAAACGATTTACCAGTGCCAGATTTGCCAAAAATACCGTTACTGCGTTCGACAAATCGATCGAGATCAATGCAAATGGGTACATCCATATCAATCGGTCGTCCAACTGCAAAATTGTGCCGAGAGGGGTCATCTTCCCAGCCAAAGACTGCCCGAAAATCGCGATCGCTGGCGTCATACACCTGACTGAAATGACTGGGGATGGTTTTCACCGGTAGCAGTTCTAGTTCTTCGCTACTTTGGGCTTGCATCGAGCCCAAACCACTCGTCCGCCCTGGGAGTTGATCGCCCTCTTGGCGACTCCAAGCTGGGCTCAGGGCCATACCGTCCTTGGGCGTAAACATCAGCATTGGCGCAAGTTCGGCCATGCCATAGGTGGCGGAGCCGGCCAGGATTTCTTGTAGAAACAAATTTTGGGGATCTGGTGGATCCGCGAGAATGCGTGGACTGCTCGTGCCCAGGCTCACATCCGTCAGCAGACAGAAAAAGCGCGATCGCGCCCCTGCACCACCACAAACTTACCCACCCGCATCTCTTCCACAGAGACGTCCGGATTGAGGCGAATTTCTAGCCCTTGGGTCAGCGAGCCTTGGATGACGACGCCTAAGGGATGATCCAAATTCATGACACTCAGTTCCTAGGGGGCTCCAGCTTCGAGTATAGGCGATGCAGTAGAAAAAACGTTCTAGCGTGCCTGTTCTATGCCGCGATCGCGAATTATCCTGAATGGGGCTGGGTATGCTGATAAGAGAGTGTAGTTCGAGACCCGGCTCGAGATGATCCAAGCCAGGATTATCCCTGGGACAGAATAATGCTTGATTCTAGCAACAGCTTTGCTCCAGAACCGCCTTGGCTCCAGCACCGCCTTACCCCAGAACCGCCATGCCCTCGACGCCTCTGCTCATCCGCCCTCTCAATGACATTGTCACCACGAATCAAGCTGCGGATCAGCCGATCAACCTGCTCACCCACTTCGACGACCCCTTCACAACGGGCCTAACGGCTCGATTTGAGTTAGCACCCAACATCTCGGCGGCGGCGAGCAGTCGGGTGAGCAACGTCGTTCTCTACGATCAGACGGGTCAGGGTGCACCCCTGAGCGTGCGCAACTTTCTGAGCTACGTCAACAGCAACGCTTACCGCAACGGCATCATTCATCGATCCATTCCCAATTTCATTGTCCAAGGGGGTGGCTATGTCGTAGACGGCTTAGCAAACACCCTGGGCACCCCGGCCAACGCGGTCACCGAAATCACGGAAAATCCGCCGGTTCAAAATGAATTCAGCGCGACCCGCTCGAACACGCGGGGAACTCTGGCCTTTGCCAAGCTCGGGGGCGATCCCAACAGTGCCACCAGCCAATGGTTTTTTAACCTCGCCAACAATGCCGCAAATCTCGACAACCAAAACGGCGGCTTTAGCGTGTTTGGCGAGGTGCAGTCTGAGGCGGATCTGGTCGCGATCGATTTAATCGCCGGACTGCCAAGGTTCGATCGGCGAACGAGCTTCGGCCAGGGGGCCTTTAGCGATCTGCCGTTGATTTTCCCCGATCCCAACAATCCTCAGCTCACCGGTGACGAAAACCTGGTGCGCTACCAAAACATCTCGGTCTTTCAGCAGGATGAACTCAGATTTGAACTGGTGGGCAACACCAGCTCTGACTTACTCAAGGCTGAAATTCGGAACAACCAGCTCGTTTTAGACTACCTACCTGACCAGACGGGAATCGCGACGTTGACCGTTCGGGCTACCAACTTGCAAGGGCGAGTGGTGGAAGACACGTTCTCTGTGACGGTGGGGCCTGCGCCAGTCACGCCGCCAGTCACGCCGCCCGTAACGCCACCGGTCGATCTGAGTGAAAACCTCTTGTTCGATTTCACGGCGATCGCCCCCGATCGCAGCGTCACCCTCCGCCTGGCAGACGACGTCCTCGACCTCGGCAGCTCAGCCCAATTTGACAACCTCATCGGCCTCTATCGCATTGCCGATGACGCAGGCAGCATTGACAGCGATGGCGACGGCCAAGCCGACATCCGGGTGGGGGATGCTAACTACGCCCAGGCTGCAATTTTGAACCGCGTCAATAATTTTCAAGTTCGGGCGGGCTCCGGGGGCAGACCGGGCCGCAATACGACGGCAGAGCAATTCGGAGAGGTAATTTTGGCGGGCGGCAGCCGCTATGCGCCCTTTGTGATTGCCAACGGCGGCAAGCTAGGCTTTGACGGCTTTGTCGAGCAGGAAGTCTACGACGAAAGTGGTGTCTTTAACAACGCAGCGGAGCGCATGGGAGAGGCCGTGGCCTACTTTGCGTTTTTGGGAGCGAACCCTGATGGGGCGGAGCATGTGCGATCGCTCGGCAACAATACCTTCGGCTTCGAAGACCTCCCCGCCAACCGCGCCCGCCCCGACTTCGACTTTAACGATGCCATTTTTCGCCTAGAAATTCTGGCCTAGAGATTCTGGCCTAGAGATTCTGGTCTAGAGATTCTGGTCTAACCCTGATAACGGCGCATGGCAGCTTCGACGGCGGACTGCTGATCTCGGCGAGTAATCCACTTGTGGTAAGTGCGCGTGTGAATCGCGACGGAGTGGCCCATCATTTTGGCAGCCACGGTGTCGGGAATGCCAAAGTGAATCGTCCGCACTGCCCAGGCGTGGCGAAGGTCGTAGGGCGAGAACGGTACGCCGTAGCGCTTGAACTGGCGGGTGACCTGCTGGCCCACCCGTTGGAGGGTGGTTTGACTTAGATCGGTATTGACCGGCGGGAGTCGAACATTGCGCAGGTCGAAGCGATCGATCCACTCCGGATAAAAGGGCCAGACCTCATGCTCCCCGGTCTTCGTGGTGTCCAAAACCTCCACCGTGGTGTGAGTCTTGCCATCAGGAGCTCGGAGCTTGAGCCGGCTATAGTCGCAAAAGAACACCTCGTGGTTACGCAAACCATAGGTCGCCATCATGCCGTAGACAAATTTCCAGGCCGGATTCCCGATCTGTTCGTAAGCCGCCAAAATCGCGTCATCATTCGGCAAATCGCGCCGCTTCACCTTGCTCGGGCTATAGGTTCCGCCGAGCTGCTTGAAATTTTCCGGTAGCTCTAGCTTCAAAAATTCGGCAAAGGCCACTAGGGCGGTGCAACAGATCTGGCGGCTGCGGGCGTGGTTCGGCAAAGATTCCAACGTGGTGCAAAACGCCTCTGCCAAGCTGAGCTTGCGGCTCGACTGGGCAACGCTGGCCAACTTTCTAAGATAGGGAGCGTAGGTGCCGTCCCAGGTACTCTGGGCAGAGGCTAGGTTGTCCTGGCGCTGCTGGAAAAATTTTGTCTCAAAGGCCCATATTTGCTGGGCGATCGCCTCCCCATCGAGCCGCTCACGACCCTGCCAAATCCGATATTTTTCCCAATCAAAGGTTTCGGTGATGATTTGTGCAGCAACCACCTTCGCCTCCCGCTCGGCCTGTTTGAGCCCCGCAGCCGTCGCGGGCAGCTTGAGGCTGATGCGTTGCTGGTGGGGCTGGGTTTTGCTGCTACCGGGCTTGGGCGGCAACGTCCCTCGCAGGGCCAGCATCTGCCCACGCAACTCCAACTGCACCCCCATCTGGGCGAGTTTGAGCCGTTGATTAATCTGGTGGAGCTGCGTTGCGCAGGATTTAGGGGTCAAGGAAGACATGAACTGGCACAAATTGGGGTTGAGTGTGAGCAGTAATTCCTAGAAAATTGTGATAGAACTTAACCAACTGCAATACTCTATCCAAAATAGAAGAACTCAGCGCATCTTGTCAGCCGACGTGACATGTCGAGGTAGGCTAACAAGATGCGTGAGCGCACGGTTTTAGTTGCGGAAAGTATAGGGCGATCGCCTTGTATTGTTAACATCAGTGAGCAAGACTGAGGACGCTGGAGTCAAAGAAAGCGGTATGGGCAGAATAGGGATTTTACTTTTAAATCTCGGTGGGCCGGAGAAGCTGGAGGACGTCCGTCCTTTCTTGTTTAACCTGTTCGCGGATCCGGAAATCATTCGTCTGCCGTCGCCACTGCTGCAAAAGCCGCTGGCTTGGCTGATCTCAACACTTCGTGCGAGTAAATCGCAAGAGGGATACAAGAAAATTGGCGGCGGCTCACCGCTGCGGCGCATCACTGAACAACAAGCAGCGGCCCTCAAGCAAACCCTGCACGAACGAGGGGTCGAGGCGGAAACCTATATTGGCATGCGCTACTGGCACCCCTTCACCGAGGAAGCGGTGGAATCGGTCAAGCGTGATGGCATTGAGAAGCTGGTGGTTTTGCCGCTCTACCCTCAATTTTCCATCAGTACCAGCGGCTCGAGCTTCCGGCTGTTAGAGAAGATGCAGGCTGAGGATGCAACGTTTCGCCGGGTAGACTGCACGGTGATCCCGTCTTGGTATCAAAGACCGGGGTATTTGAGCGCGATCGCCAATCTGATTCGTCAGCAGCTTAATGCCCTTTCCGACCCGGACAGCGCCCGAATTTTTTTTAGTGCCCACGGCGTCCCGGTGAGCTACGTCGAGGAAGCCGGCGATCCCTACCAGGAAGAGATGGAGGATTGCGTCAAGCTGATCATGCGTACCCTCGATCGCCCCAACCGGTATAACCTGGCCTACCAAAGCCGTGTCGGGCCTGTGGAGTGGCTTCAGCCTTACACCGAAGCGGCCATCCGCGAAATTGCAGCCGAGGGCGTCAAAGACTTGGTAGTAGTGCCCATTAGTTTTGTCTCCGAGCATATCGAAACGCTTGAAGAAATCGATATGGAATATCGCGAGGTTGCCGAGTCAGCCGGCATCCATGGGTTTCACCGGGTTCCGGCCCTCGATACCAATCCGGCTTTCATCGCCGATTTGGCGGACATGGTTCAGGAATCCCTGGCTGCGCCGCCGATTCGGTTAACCGATGTGTATCACCCACCAGAGCGAACAAAGCTCTACCCCCAGGAAAAGTGGGAGTGGGGGTTGACGACGGCGGCAGAGGTGTGGAACGGTCGGCTAGCGATGCTGGGCTTTATTGCGATTTTGGTAGAGTTGATGAGCGGGCGTGGGCTCCTGCATTCGTTGGGGTTGCTCTGAGACTCTCCCATCTGAACTGGCTACCAATCTAGATCTTCATCAATGTCCCAGTCGTCTTTGGGCTGGGGTATCGATTGGGTTGTCGGCTGGAATGGTTGTTGTCTAGTTTTTGGGGAGCTGTTTTGGGATGCGCTCTGAGCCTTGAAATCTGTGGAACGGTCACCCGCCTGCGCTGCTCGATAGGGATCTTGCTGAGGCACTGGTTCTGAGGAATCGGTTTCGTCTGGGCCGTAGCTCGAGTAGCGGCCTGGGCTTTGCCAGTCGTTCTCGGGGTCTTGAGGCTCTGGGTCTCGATCTAGATAGGTCTTCGGGCGTTGCTTTAGCTCTTGTTCTGGATTATATAGCTCTGGGTTATATGGCTCTGGATTGTATGGCTCCGGGTCAGCCTTGGGCGGCTGAATGACCCGGTAGTTCGCATCATATACAGGGGGCTGCACTGCGATCGCGTCGAATTCCGGCTCTGGAACAGATGCTGGAGAGCGGCCTACAAAACCACCCCGGCGGAATGGATCTGGAGTTCTGTCCTGGGGGCTGCGAAATGGGATCACAGGTTGGGTGCGGGGCCGATCGACTGGCTCGCGGTAGTCTGGCGCGGGGTCATTGGGGTCTAAAGCATCCCGATAATCGCGGTCTGAATCATCCCGCCCTCGGTAATTTCGATCTCGATCGCTGCCGTCGCGGTAATTCTCATCGCGGTAACTTCCATCGCGATAACTCTCATCGCGGTAGTTTTCGTTGCGGTAGTTTTCATTGCGGTAATCTCCATCGCGATCGCCATACCCCGCATCCCGAGCGCTCGAAGCCGCAGGCGCAAAATCCCGAGCGCCAAAGCCCTCATCCACCATCGCAAAATCATCTGGCCCAAAGGAAGCTAAGCGCAGGCGATCGCGCTCTCGCCGCGCCCCACGCCGCTCCGCCAGCCGAAACAAAATCACAAACCAGACCCCTGTGCCCCCGCCCGCCAACAGCGCTCCTGCCAGCCAGATCGCAAGGGGCAGCGTCACCGACTGCATCCCGAGAAAGGTGAGGGCGACCGGTGCGGTGTTGCTGAGCAAGAAAACTGCGATCGCACCCAGCAGGGCAAGTAAGCAAAAAGTAGCAATGGAGCGCATAGGGTCTGGGTGGAGGGCAGGTAAGCTTAGGGACAGGCAAGCTCAGGGACGGGCAAGCTCAGGGACAGGTCAGCTCGGGGGCCACCTGCCTTGAAGATAGCCTTCCCATTCTATAATCTGACCCTCCGGTCTGGATTGCATTGAATTCAAGTCTGAATTCAAGTCTGAATTCAAGTCTGGGTTTGCCGTGATGCCACCGTTTCACGGGCTGTGCGATCGCAAAGCTGCTGCGCCTGCGCCGCCAAATCTTGGCCCGGTGTTTGGATCAGCTGCCACCCAACTGCCGCACCGAGGGGCTTCACCCCAACCAAAGCCGCCAACTCTCCCGGTCGCCGTAACACATGAACCGGTGCGGCAAAGCCGGAGTTGCCCAAATTGAGCGAACAGAGGGGAATCACGCGCGATCGCCATAGAAATTCACCGTCGGTCGCTCAATCACATCGGTTGTATACACAGGTACCGCCTTGGGCACCTGCTGCACCATTTGCCCAAGGGGCCGAGCCGGAGGCCAGCCGTTGAGCTCAAACACCCAGTGAGGCGACGCCATCAGCAGAAAAATTCCGACGTACCAGGTCCAGCCCAGCACCGGAATAAACTGCGGATCTTGTCGCAGCAACAGCAACAGACTGAGGCCAGAGCCGAGGGCGATCGCCCCCAGGGGCAGGCTGTAATGACCGGTGGGCGAGGGGTCAAAACAGTTGAAATAGACCAACGCGGCGATCGCCACTCCCCCCAGCACCGCGACAAATATCGCCCACAGCTTGGGATACCGCCCCGGCGTAAACGGCTGCACGCCCAGACCACCGCCACCATTCCAGGCGGCGGCGAGCACGGGGCCGATGGCAATAGCCATCATCGGATAGAGCGGCATGATGTACCAAGGCAGCTTGGTCTGCATCAGCGTAATTGCGCCCAAGAACCCCACCGTCCAGACCAACACCAGCTTGCCCCAGCTAAAGGCCCGAGATCGCCAAGCTTCCCGCAAGCCCCAGGGCCAAAATAGCAGCCAAGGCCAAGCCCACTCCAACAGCTCGAGCCCATAATAGGCGGGCGAACCCCGATGCTCTTCCACCGGGCTCCAGATGCGATCGAGCATTTGGTTGAACAAACTATTGTGGACAAAGTCAGCGCTCTGAGCCGAAAATTGGTTGATATACCAACCCATCGCAGGGACCAGTCCCAAGACTAAGCCGCTCCAAAGCCAGGGCGATCGCCCAACCTCGGCGTATCCCAAACCAAAAACACCAACACCAAAGCCCCCAATAGCAGCCCTAGAATCCCCTTAGCGAGACACATCAGACCAATACCCAAGCCAAAACCCCAGGCCCAGCGAGTGTCCCGGCGCGATCGCAACGCGCAACCCAGGGTTAGCACACCAAAACACAAAATCGCCCCATCCAACATCGCCATCCGCCCCTGGCGCACCACCGGCAACAGCGTCAAATAGACCATCGTCCCCAGCACCGCCGGTAGCCGGGTCGGGTGCAGCTGCCGCTGTACCCCGTAGAGCAACGGCACCGAAATCGCCGTTAGCAGGGCACTGGGCAACCGCGCCATCGCTTCGGTGACGCCGCCGAAATGGTAGGCGATCGCCGCCAACCCATGCACCAGCGTCGGCTTATTGCCATAGGGCTGCCCAAACAGCGTCGGGTGCCAAAAGCCAGAAAACTGGGGCGATCGCCCAATCTCTCGCGCCACCTGGGCCACTGTCCCCTCGTCCCAATCCCGCAGCATCGGCCCCCCAAGGTTAACCCCGTACAGCAGCAACGCCAGTCCCAGAAAAAATAGCGTCCAGAGAAAATCTGGAAAACGTTCCTGCCGACGCCAAGCTTTGAACGGAAAGGGCATAGAGAGAAGGCTCACAAGAGAACAGTCAAAGGAGAACACGACCGAGAACGCGACCGAGAACGCGACCGAGAACGCGACCGAGAACATGACCAAGAACGCGACGAACGCAAAGGCTCAGTCCCGAGATTCAGACCTGATTTGACTTTACAAACAGAACCTTTGTCTCTCACCATGGGAAAGGCCAAAATCCGCTCACCCAAACGACAGTGTAGGAGAATCCTCGTGGAACGTACATTCATTGCCATCAAGCCCGATGGCGTCCAGCGCAACCTCGTTGGCGAAATCATCAGCCGCTTCGAAGCCAAGGGCTTTACGCTCGTCGGCCTCAAGCTCATCCAGCCCACCCAAGAACTGGCCGAGAGCCACTACGCCGTCCATCGGGAGCGTCCTTTCTTCAAGGGCTTGGTCGAATTCATTACCTCCGGTCCGCTCACGGCGATGGTCTGGGAAGGCGAGGGCGTCGTTGCCGCAGCTCGTTTGATGATCGGCGCAACCAATCCGCTCACCTCGGCCCCCGGCACCATTCGCGGTGATTTTGGCGTCAGCATTGGCCGCAATATCATTCATGGTTCCGATGCGATCGAAACCGCTACCACCGAGATCGCCCTCTGGTTCTCCGAAGACGAGTTGGTCAGCTGGGAACCCGTCTCGACCCCCTGGCTCTACGAATAAACTGGGCTCTACAAAAACCCCTCGACCTCTAACCCTCCAGATTGGCTAGAGGCGTTCTAAACCGCTGCCATTGGCTTGGCGGCGGTGACAAAAACTCGTAGGAACCCGCCGCCTGTCCTGGCGCAGCGGTGAGGACAATATCAAACGAGAGCGAGACGCGTTCAGCATCGGCGTGATTGAATGTCACGCCGTGCTGTTGCTTAGCCGGAAAAATGATCAACCGTCCTTCTGTCGGCTCATAGACGGCTTGATCTTGATTGAGTTCGTTCCAAGTGGCGACAATGTTGGTGTTCTCGCTGCCGAGACCGGGGCAAATTTCGTTGGGTCGGAGTTGGTCAAAAAACACCAAGCAGCCGGATTCGTCACTACCGGAATTCGGCACGCTGATGTAGTACACCGCACTAATATGGGCCGTGTTATGGCAGTGGGCTCCCACTTCTTGCTGGTAGCGCGAGACGATCGGCCAAGCCCGCTGAATATACAACTCCATCTGGCTCAGGTCGAGGCCGAGTGCTTTGAGATATTGCAACGTATGGGCTTCGACTTGCTCGACAATCCAAGCAAAACGCGGCTCTCGATGGATTTGTTCGACGCCATGAATATCACCAGTCCAAGCCATCTCGGGAAAATTGCGCCGCGATTCTACGGCGGATTCTAGGGCGAAGACGGTTTCAAGCAGTTGCTTTTTATGCGTCTGGGCGTCCGGTAGGTCTTCGTAATAGATGGCAAGGGGAAACCAGGTGTCGATCGGCATGGTAACAGGCGACGAAAAGCCTTCCCATTGTAAGCAAAATTGCCAGTAAAATTGTGAGTAGAATCCTAGGGAAAACACGATTGTGGAGACAACTTCAGTGCAGTTTGTCCGTCGAATTTCTCCAGGGATGAACTGTACTGAAGTGTCACAGTTGGTTTCTATCAACTTGTGCTCCACGCTAGAGACGGCAGGGAGTCTAGCGCTGCGCGATGCTGCTGGTGCCGACCAAGTTCGCTAGGGGTTGGTCATGGGTCAGGTAGAAGTGACCCAGCACGGTGTCGCCATGCTTACGTTTGCTGACTCGCCAACCGGGCTCTAGCACCAGTTTGGAAAATGGAGTGACGGCCCCCTGACTACGGGCAATGACAAATTCTTTGTCGTTGGGGCGGCTAGGTTTGGCCACGAGGCGAAGTTCTCCTTCTTTTTCGATGATTTTGGGGGTGTATCGGGAAAACAGATCTTCGCCTTGAACCCGGATCGAATAGCCATTGCCATCGGTACCCCGTGCGCAAATGCCTGTGAAGTCGAAATTGAGCAACAGTGGGTCGATCACGCGGGGGCTATTGCCCTGTTCTTGCCAGCATTTTTGCTCCTCGCTCACTTGCTCAAGAACGGTCAATTGATGGGAATAGCCACTGTTGTAGGGCGTTGCCATCAGAACAACGGTTTCGGGATTAATTTCATACTGATTGAAGGCCGATGGACTCGAAACCAGACGGGGAGTAGCCGTTTCAACAGGTGCTGAAACGATGGGCGCTGAAACGATGGGCGCTGAAATAGCAGGTACCAAGACAGGGACGGCTTGAACGTTGGACTGAGCTGCACTCGCCAAAGAGGCATCATGGGTCAAATAAAAGTGGCCTAGCGTTGTGTCACCGAAGGTGCGCTGGGTGAGCCGCCAACCCGGCTCAAAAACAAGCTTGGAAAAAGATTGAGCTGGTCCATGGCTACGGGCAATCAACAGAGGAGGCTGACTCGGACGAGAGGGTTGAGCAATCAACTGAAGCTCACCTTCCTTGCTGACGACCTTGGGGCTGTATTGCGAAAACATATCCTGATTGTTCATTCGCACCGAATAGCCATTGCCATCAACACCCCTGGCACAAATACCGCTAAAATCAAAGTTGAGCAATAGTGGATCAATGACAGTTGGGCCTTGCCCATTTTCTTGCCAACAAGGCTGTTTGTCACTCAGTTGCCCAATGATCGTCAACTGGTGAGAGTAACCACCATTATAGGGCGTTGCAACAAGCGTGAATTTAGCTTGATCAACCTCTTTTTGAGAAAATGTCGAGCTGGCATTAGCAGGCTGAAACTGAAGGCTGAGAGTGCTTAGAGATGCGATCGCCAACAAATTTCCAAAGCCAAATTTCAGATTAAATTTCATTAAAAATACTAGTTCTTGAGGTTTTCTGAGGGAGATATTTCAGGCGAAATCTATCGATAGATTCAATATCTTTTGCCTGGTTGACGCAGTGAATCTCAGCCGAAAGGTGAGTCATTCTGGCCATAGGAAATACATCAAGCGACCAGCGAGTCTTTTGAGATTGATCGCTCCAATTCATAGAGCCTTCATCAATAAATCGTCACTAAGGTATTGTTTTGATAGAGTTTGCGAGACACTTGGGAATGCCTCTCAAGCGTTTTCACAGCCTTGATTTCGGAGCAAAAACCATCTAGAAGGTTATCTAGAATTAAGACTCCCATCGACCAGAAAGAGTATTCCAGGAAGAACGGACTCAGGTATCTATCCCAACATAGGCCTCTCACAATGGTTGGGCGATCGCCCAGCCATAAGCAGTCCCGAGTCAATTCTTCAAAAATCCCAATCGTTGCCAGTCGTCGTCAGGTGCAAAGGCGGTGGTATAGTTCCTTCATTGGCATATGCCTCACTATCTAGGCACTCCATAGGTTTAACTCTATCTCTCTCCACCGCCATGCCCATCACCCATGCCCTGGCCCAAACCAGCTGGCTCATTCCTTGCTACCCGTTGATTGGAGCCCTGCTCTCGGTGTTTTGGTCGCCCGCACTGATTCGCCGCACCGGCCCCCGCCCAGTCGGATATTTGAACTTGGTCACCACCATCATCGCGCTGGCTCACAGCGCTCTGGCCTTGTCCGCGCTGTGGCATCAACCGGTTCAGTTTTTAGAATTGCCCTGGCTTCAGATCGCCGATCTCGATCTCACCGTTCCCCTAGAGCTGTCAGCCCTGACCCTAGGGGCGAGCCTGGTGATCACGATTCTCAACTTGCTGGTGCAGCTCTACGCCGTGGGTTACCTCGAGATGGACTGGGGCTGGGGCAGACTGTATGCCCTGCTGGCCCTGTTTGAATCGGGGATGACGGCGCTGGTGCTGTGCGACTCACTCTTTTTTAGCTACATCTTGCTCGAAATCTTGACCTTGGGTACCTACTTGATCGTGGGCTACTGGTTCAACCAGTCCTTAGTGGTCACGGGCGCGCGCGATGCATTTTTGACCAAGCGGGTGGGGGATTTGATTCTGCTGATGGGGGTGCTGGCGCTGTATCCTCTGGCCGGGACGTGGGATTTTAGCGAACTGGCGCGGTGGGCAACTTCTCCCGAGGCCGCCCAAGCTGCGCCGCTGCCGCTCGCGCTGATCGGCATTGCCCTGGTGGCGGGGCCGGTCAGTAAATGCGCGCAGTTTCCGCTGCAGTTGTGGCTCGATGAGGCCATGGAAGGGCCGCTGCCCACAACGATTTTGCGCAACTCGGTGGTAGTGGCGACGGGGGCTTGGGTGTTGGTCAAGCTTGAGCCGGTGATTGCGCTGTCGCCGCTGGCCTCGGGGTTGACGATCGCCATCGGCAGCATCTCCGCGCTTTGCGGCAGCCTGATTGCCATCGCCCAGATCGACGCCAAACGGGTTCTATCCTACATGGCCACCGCCTTCATGGGGCTAATTTTTATCGCCATCGGCACGGGCCAAACCCACACCGCGCTGCTTTTAGTCATGACCCACGCTGTGGCCACTGCCTTGCTGCTGATGAGTACCGGTTCCATTATGCTCACCGTAGTCACCCAGGATCTGACCCAGATGGGCGGGTTATGGAGCCGTCGCCCGATCACAGGGTTGTCGTTTTTAGTTGGCATTTGTGGCTTGGTGGCCCTGCCACCTTTTGGCGGGTTTTGGGCATTGCTTGAGTTGCTCAGCGGGCTTTGGGAGATGGAGCGATGGGGCTTGGTGGGGTCATGATTGCAACCAATGGACTGGCTGCGTTTGCGCTGGTGCGGATGTTTAGTTTGATGTTTGCGGGCGATCGCACCCCCATGACCTCCCGTGCTCCGGAACCGCTGTGGCTGGTTGTCTTGCCAATGATGCTGCTGACCGGGTTGACGCTCCATTTGCCCTTGGTGATGCAAAAGTTCTCATTGCTACCCCAGGGTGCGGGGGAAATTATCCTGAATCCATCCCTGGGTTGGCTGTTGCTCGGGTCGAGTGGATTGGGGATGGCGATCGCGGCGTTCTTCTATCTTTTCCGAGCGATGCAACGGCCTGCTGCGCTGGTGCCGCCGATCTTCAATCGGCTGCTGGCTTACGATTTTTACACGCCCAAGGTCTATCAGTTTACGGCGATCGGCTCAGTGTGGCTGTTGTCTCGACTGACCGATTGGCTCGATCGCTATGTGGTCGATGGCTTGGTCAATTTAGTTGGCTTTACCTCGTTGTTGAGTGGCGAGGCGCTGAAGTATGGCAACAGCGGTAGGTTACAGGTCTATGCCCTGACGATTACATTTTTTGTGGCGGCGATCGGTCTGTATATGAGTTGGAGTTACATGCCGGGTCTGATGGTGATGCTCTTCAAGCAGGAGGCACTGCCATCATCTTTGTAGCAAATCTGTATCAAAGTCTTGCATGAGTCTTTTCACCAGTCTTTCTCTCACTCTTTTAAATGTCTTTATTTCTGAAAATCCATGCTGAGTACATTGATTTGGTTGCCGATTATTGG
This sequence comes from Synechococcales cyanobacterium CRU_2_2, assembly GCA_012034805.1. Taxonomy (GTDB): domain Bacteria; phylum Cyanobacteriota; class Cyanobacteriia; order PCC-9006; family JAAUQQ01; genus JAAUOP01. Next base: position 30,620 of record JAAUOP010000016.1, read on the forward strand.
AGCTTTAATAATTGCCTTTGCACCAGTTAAGCTAACGGCACAACGCGCTCGAGATCTGGCCCTCGCAGCTTCGGGAACCACCTTACTCTGGACAATTTGGCTGTTGACTCAATTTGACTTGACCACTGTAAGTTTTCAGATGCGAGAGTTTCTTCCCTGGCTGCCGATGCTGGGTTTGAACTACGACCTGGCGGTGGATGGTCTCTCAATGATGATGATTGGTCTCAATAGTTTGCTGGGCTGGATTGCGATTTACAGCAGCGCCGAAGACACCGAGCGGCCTCGATTTTTTTATGCGCTAATTCTACTGGTCAGCGGCGGTGTAGCAGGTGCATTTTTGGCCCAGAATTTACTGTTGTTTTTCCTGTTATTTGAAATTGAGTTAGTCCCACTCTATTTCCTGATTTCAATTTGGGGCGGTGAGAAACGCGACTATGCGGCGATGAAGTTTTTGCTGTATACGGCGATCGCCGGAGCACTCATTCTCACGGGCTTCATCGGAACCGTTTGGCTGGGCGGCAGTCTGGATTTTTCCTACGACAGCGTGTCGCAATTGAAACTGCCCTGGGCCGGTCAAATTGTTCTGCTCAGCATCTTGCTGGTCGGCTTTGGCATCAAAATTCCGCTGGTTCCCTTCCATACCTGGCTACCTGACACCTACGTCAGTGCCTCTCCTCCAGTGGCGATTTTGCTCGGAGGCGTCCTGGCAAAACTCGGCACCTACGGCATTTTTCGCTTTGGCTTGGGTCTGTTTCCGGATGCCTGGGCGGTATTGTCACCCATTTTGGCGGTGTGGGCGGCGGTAAGTGTGTTGTATGGGTCTGTGACGGCGATCGCCCAAAAGGACATCAAACGAATGGTGGCCTATAGCTCCATCGGCCACATGGGCTACGTCATGCTCGGCGGCGCAGCCTTTACCAAGCTCAGCCTGATTGGGGCCATTTCCCAGATGGTCTCCCATGGCTTGATTTTGGCGTTGCTGTTTCATCTTGTGGGCCTCGTGGAAGCCAAGGTCGGCACCCGCCAACTCGACGTTCTCAACGGCTTGATGAATCCCTTGCGAGGCTTGCCCATGGTGAGTGCACTGCTAGTGCTCAGTGGCATGGCCAGTGCCGGAATTCCGGGGCTAGTGGGCTTTATCACTGAGTTTTTGGTGTTTCAAGGCAGTTACAGCGTCTTTCCAGTACAAACTTTACTCTGTGTCGTGGGAACGGGTTTGACGGCAGTGTATTTCGTTATTTTGATCAACCGCACCTGCTTTGGACGCCTCGACAGCCAAACGGCCTACTACGGAAAAGTTACCTTCAACGAGCGCGTGCCCGCGCTTGTACTGGCAACCCTTGTCGTTCTCTTTGGATTGCAGCCTAACTGGCTAGTCCACTGGAGTGCAGCTACGTCCGGCGCAATGGTCACCGCCATTTCGATGGTTGAAACTGCTCAAGTTGACAGCGCATCTGCCTCGGTCTACCCCTAAATACTTGCTTGTCTTTCCAGTCTAGAAACCTTCTTTTCCACCCGGAACCATGAGCACCACCACCCTCACACCCACCGCCCTTCCCCCTTCCAGCCACGAATTTTCTGAGGTAATTCACCGGCTTGAGGCTGGGGGCTCGATGTTGCCCGACACCCCCGACAACCTCAAACAAATCATCGGCATCTACAAAGCCTACGCCGTCCCCATGGACTTCTACTGGCGGGACTTGCTATACATTGCCGAACGGGTTTTTCTCAATCCTTTTCCAGCTTTCAAGTACTTCATTTCCAAGGACTATCTCGATCGCCCAAACGTCTACGCTGGAGACACCGCCGAGCTGCGTATCTGGCGCGGGCAAGCTGATGCCCATCCAGAGCTGCGGGCCTTCATGGAAAAAGGAGAAAGCAATCGAAAGATACCTCGCTTGCTACACCACCTCTGGCACGATCGCATCAATATGGAGTTCGCTGAAGCTTGCATGGACGCCATGTTGTGGCATGAGGATATTAATCCGAAATTTAATGCCTACTTAGATAGCGAAGAATATCGAGAGAGCAGCGATCGCGCCATTCAAGCCTATTTTCAAGGCAATCCAGTCATGCTCGGTCTCTACAAACTCTTTCCTGAAATGTTCCGAGAGCAAGTCAAAAAGCTCTCCTACTACGCCAACCTCGGCCTATTTTGGGAAGTGATGGCTCCGGTATTTTTTGAGATGAGTGACCTTTACGATGAAGGCAAACTCACCACCGTTCCAGAGGCCATGAAGTTCCTCGTCAATGGCATCTTCGCTGTTGCCGGTCGTCCCATCTATCACCATGTTGATATCCGGGGCGAATGCTACGAAATCATTCCTAAATCTCAGGGATTTACCTGGCTCTACGAAGCTGCCTTGCCCTACGTTGAAGCCGTTTTCTATCGCACAGCACCCTTCCGGGGTACTAAGTCCTACAATGCCCAGGCCGGACAGATCCCAAGCCGTCAACAGGACTTCCACTACGGCATTCTTTACGCCGATGTTTTTCCGGTCGGCAGTGCGGGTATACCACCCACGTTGCTGATGCAAGATATGTTGCATTTTTTGCCTGACTACCTTGTGGAAGAATATCGTCAGCATGGACGGGGCGAAGACGACATCCTGATTCAGTTGGGTATTACATTTCAGCGATCGATGTACAACGTCACCTCAGCAGTGATCCAAGCCCTGCGAGCGGCCTTGCTCTATCCCCTGGATGACCCAAACCCGGAGCACCTCAAGGCGAACCGTCAGTTCTTTGAGCAACAGATCGATCGGTTCAAGCGCCCCGAAGAGCGCCTGCGCGACGTCCAAAACCAAGATTACCGCTGACCCCCCGCCACTGACCCCGCCCACAGCCGAACGAAGGCGGTTCATCTTGACCGCAATCACCTCTCTACCTCTCTCCCCCATCCTTCACCCCCATGCCCAACATCGTCGAAATTGCCGTCAATACCGAAGGTTTCTCGACCCTCGTGGCTGCCGTTCAGGCCGCCGGATTGGTCGAAGCCCTAGCCTCTCCTGGCCCCTTCACAGTTTTTGCACCAAACGACGCAGCCTTCGCAAAGTTGCCCCCTGGCACGGTTCAAACCCTGGTAGACAACCCTCCTCAGCTCGCTCGCATCCTTAAATTTCATGTGGTTGCAGGTGCATACCGTCAGGCCGACTTGGCCAGTATGGACAACTTGATATCGCTGGAAAGCTCACCGATTCCCATTCGAGTTCACCCGGTTTTTGAGGTTAAAAACTCAACGGTTTTAGCCGCAGATATCGAAGCGAGCAATGGAATTCTTCATGTGATTGACACGGTGATTCTAATGGGCTAAATCGGAGCAACTCTAGACAGATCTGCTTAATTTTCTAGAGATCAATCCAATGGCTCCGACATTCAACGATTGACTCAAATTTCGAGGAATGAACCGCATTCACTCAGCATTTAGATGTCATTAATGAAGCTATCTTGGGCAAGCTAGAGAAAAGTACTTTTGGCGAGGCAGCTCTCGATGTCATGTTCTTCTTGGAACCAGGTTACAGGTTTTGCCGGTTTAGCGTCGGTGACACTCCTCGGGTTTACGCCGGTGGCGGGCGCACAAGTGGCCGCTCAGCCGCAGGATCCCAGCACACCGCAGCCACCCGATCGCGTGGCCCAATTGCTCTATCCCAGCCCTGATGAATCGGCCAGTATCAAAGTCATGGGTCGAGGCGAAGCAACAATGCCCGCAGATCGGGCGCAGTTGACGTTTAGCTTCACAACCTTCGATCCGAGCGACTATGCAGGCGAGATGACAGAGGGGGTGGATGGGTCGAATAAACCCGGTGTATTCGACCCATCAGTGGAGGTTGCCCAGGGCGAGATGCCAGAGGAAATGTCGGAGGAAATGCCAGAGGAAATGCCAGCAGCCTTTCCGGTACCCCAGCCCCTAACCCGCGCAACGCTAAAACCGGTCGTGGATGCCCTCAAGCAGGCCGGGGTAACCGAGCGAGACATTAGCGTTGAAATCTCTGCAGAAACTTCCACAGGGGAAGTCCGAGTCCGTTTAGAGAAACCGAGGCCCGATCGCCTCCAGGCCCTTTCCAACGCCGTTGAAACGGCCCTAGCAGATGCTGATCAACTCTATCTGTCCGACACACAAACGCGATTTGAAATTCGCGATTGCCAGCCGCTGGAGGTGAAAGCCTATGGAAGTGCGATCGCCAATGCCCGCCTTCGCGCCGAAGCCCTGTCCAAAGCCCTCGGCACCTCCCTCAGTGGCACCCCCCGAGTGGCAGAATCCCCCTTCGACCTGTTCTCTCCAGCCTCTTGCAACGAGCCCTCACCCTTCATCGAATTGATGAATCTAGGCGGCTTTTTCGGCGGCGCTGAACCCCCTAAAGCTGAAGTCACGATTAAGCGCGATATCTTTGTCACGTTTCCCGTTCGCTAGCCAGCCAACACACGCTGCCCCTGGGAGGGGTAGCGCCAGGAGGGGGGTTACCCCAACTCACACTGAGCCTCCCCTCCCAGCTCAATCCAGCCCCGAATGAGCCCCGAAGTCGATTGTGCTGAGGCACAGCGTCCTGCCCCATCAATCACGATCGCCCCCCATCCCCGTTGACCTTCCGCACCAAATAATCAATCCCCGCCTGGGCCGCCCCCGCCGCATCGAGACCCTGGAACTGCACAAAATCCGCAATGGTCTTGGCAAACACCGTTCGCAAAAACTGCTCGCCATAACCCGTGGCCGAAACCGCGCAGGTTTCATTATCTGCGTAGACACCTGCGCCCACGATCGGCGTATCCCCGACTCTGCCCCAGCGTTTATTGACCAAGCCACCAGTAGAGGCGGCGGCGGCAAGATTGCCCGATAAGTCACAGGCAACTGCGCCAACGGTGCCGAGTTTCTGGGCGGGCTTAATGCGTTCATGATCGAGCGTCATGCGTCCGGCAGCCTGGGCTTCTGCCAGTTGCTTTATCCGTGCTTCCGTGACGAAGTAAGCGTCTGGACAGAGTTCTGTGCCCTGTTGTTTGGCAAACTGTAGTGCTCCGTCTGCCGCGAGCAGCACATGGTCGCCCTGCTCCAACACCTGACGAGCCAGGGCGATCGGATTTTTGACATTTTTCACGCAGGTCACCCCCCCGGCCCGCAAATCGCTGCCGTTCATGAGCGCCGCATCCATTTCCACCTGACCCTGGGCATTGAGCACTGACCCCCGGCCCGCGTTGTACAGCGGACTATCTTCAAGCATCATCACGCAAAACTCCACGACTGCCAGGGCGCTCTCACCGCCTTCGAGGCGCTGACGCCCCGCTTGCAAAATCGACAGCACACTCTCGCGAAAAACCGCTTCGCTGGCCTCGTATTTCAGATCTTCCAGCGCGCCTGCGCCGCCGTGAATCATCAAAGAATAAGACATGATTGAATGCACTCAAAATCAATGGGAATTCAAAATTAATCCGAAGTGGATGAAGCTTGTGGAATCAGCTCATCGAGAATACGAAAACGGATGTGGTTAATCGCCAAATCACCTAAGGACACATGATCCGGTTTGTCCAGCGCTTTGATTTTTTCAAAGCTGATGCCCTTACCAATCTCCATGTGATACCAAGACAACCCCATGAAAAAACGGTTGGGATAGGGGCCGCTATCAATTACATCGTCCACATTCGATTCCATCGGCAGCCAGCCCACTCCCGGCACATAGAACTCCAGCCAAACATGATTAAAATCTGGCTCTAAAGGAAGGTTGCGAATTTCGGGATGGGGCGGACATTTGTAGCGGCCAATCGTACGGCAGGCAATGCCATTGAGCCGAGCTAAAGCTAACAGCAACCCCAGATATTCCCCGCAAGAACCAGTCCCGCGCGCTAGGGCGATATCCGGGGTGTCGATGTGCGTTTGGATGCTATAGGACAGGCGATCGTACACATAGTTACGAATTTTGAGCATTTTTCGCAGCACATTGGTCTCAGTACCAGCGGCCACCTTTGCGGCTTGGCGAATGATCGGGGTGTCCATCGCCAGCTCATCGTCGTCTAACAAATAGCGCTGCTGCATCTTGGGTGATAGCGCCGGTGCATCTTCGACATCCGCCGGAGAGAGGTAATATTTGAGACCATACATTTCAACGATCGCCCGCCACCCCAACAGCCCTCCCTGATGAGGCTGCAGCTGATCAAACTTAAACACCGCCACCCGCTGCCCCTCTTGTTCCTCGATCGCAAACGGATGGCCAATGGCCTCAACCTGACGCACCCGCTGGCGCAAGGTGTCGGACGGCAGTGCAATCCGCCATTCCAAACCGTTGAGCGCAACGGCTTCTAAGGGCAGGAGTTCTTCCACGTAGGATAGCTCGACCAAATACCCATTCGAAAGGCTGTAGTGTTCCTCCAGATTGCAATGGAGATTGAGCGGGTGGATGAAGGTGCGATCGCGAAAAGTCAGTTGATAGGGAAAATCTGAGTTGGGATCATCGCGCACATAGGGCTCTTCGTCGGCATAGGACACATAGCAAATCGCATCGCAAATCGCCTCTTGAGAGCTTGTCGTTTGCTCATCTGCTGTCGGATAAAATGCGATCCCAGTGGGTGAAGCAAAGGGGGTGAGCGCACTAAATTGGATCTCCCCCGTGGCCCGATCGAGGCAATAGACCGTTTGTTCGGTGCGATCGCACACCCACAACCCCGTCGCCGTCACCGTCAAATTTTCGCGCCCCACACCGGGCTGGGCAAACCGTGTTACGAGCTTGCCCGTACTGCGCTCAAACACATGAATGTAGCCAGATTTTTGACAACTCACATACACCGTCGATTCCCAAACGGCAACACCATCCACCGGATAAGGGAGACGTGCAAAGCAGGCGGGCTCTTGATCCGGAGACAGCGGCCAACCACCGCAAAAAACCGCTTGGCCCTTGGCAAACCAAACGGTATTCCGCCAAATCGCCAAACCCACCGCCCCAATCCAGGCTTCAACGTGCCGCGAATTCAAAATCGTCGTGTTGTTGGTGCGAGGGTCAATCCGAACCAAATACCCCCGCACCTGATCCACCGCCAGCAAATCTGCTCCATCCACCGCCAACCCAGCCAACGCATACACCCCAATGGGCCGCAGCGTGTTGCAACGAGACTTGCAACGAAACTCGCGACCGAGCCCTACAGCATCGGGCAGCAGCGGCGACACCGGAGCAGCCTCGACGAGGCCCAAAGGACGCGGCGCTTTCTTTTTATTGCCCATAGTGCTGTTCACCAGTCCCTCAGATCTCTATGATTTAAAGACGCACGACCCAGAAACGCCCGAGTGAAGGACACAACCTTAACAATGAAAGTTGTTTACGACCCAGACAGAGACATTCTACAGATTTCTTTCGTGGAAAACTCAGTTGAAGAAACCACTCAGATCGCGCCGGGACTGATTTTGGATTATGACGAGGATGGCAACGTTGTGGGCATAGAACTGCGTAAGGCATCGCTAAAAGTGGATAGTCCCTATGCAATTTCCTACTTGGTGGGCGACGCAAATGTGCAAAAGCCTCAGCCAAAAGTCAAGGATTAGCGAGCCAGACAATCGCGGGCTATCCCTAGTCGCTGCGCCAAGATTCTTTGCCCACGAGGTCAATCACAAAGTCCCTCAGGAGATAATCGTTCTCTTCCAGAAGGCGTTCGATCTTGGGCCATTGGCGATCGCAAAATAACGACTCAGCTCATAGATTCGGTTCTGTCGCCCCACAGCCCCCCGCGAGATCAATGCACAAACCTCATCTTGAATATCGCAAATCGAATACTGTCGCAGTTGGGTCATGGCTAATCTCTCCGAGGAAAAGTCTGAAAAGAACTCGTCAACCCCTCACATTCGGTATTGTACAGTACAAATTTCTGGGGCTGCTACAATGTCAAAGCTACCTGACATAAAAATAAAATCTTACAAAGCCTTGTGAAAATTTCAGGGCGATGGGATTTCCAACTTCATTCTATTTGTACCCATCATTCACAGAAATCAGGGTTAGGTTAAAGGGGAGCTTACATCTGGTTCGATTCTGTAAAATTGCCTAAAAATATTGTTTTTTAATATAAAAAAATTCAGGCGAGATTGTATCTGTAAACTGGTGAAGCCCCAGCTTTGATTGGGCTTAGTATTTAGGTTAAATTTGTCAGGTTTAATATGTCTGATTCAGTGCAGATCTTGATGTGTCCACCGCATCACTATGATGTAGATTACGTAATTAATCCTTGGATGGAAGGCAATGTCCATCGCTCGTCACGGGAGCAGGCCCAGGAGCAGTGGAACAAGCTATATCAAGTGCTCAAGACCTACGCGACGGTCACGCTCGTTGATCCCCAGATCGGCTGGCCCGATATGGTGTTCACCGCCAATGCGGGGTTGGTATTGGAAAATACTGTGGTTCTGAGTCGCTTTTTTCACACCGAGCGCCAAGGTGAGGAACCCCATTTTCAAGCCTGGTTTGAAGCCCAAGGCCACACGGTTCATACCTTGCCCAAAAGCTTGCCCTTTGAAGGGGCTGGAGATGCGCTTTTAGACCGGGCTGGGCAGTGGCTTTGGGCGGGCTATGGGTTTCGTTCAGAGCTGGATTCCCATCCCTATTTGGCAAAATGGCTGGGCGTAGAAGTTTTGTCTCTGCGGTTGGTCGATCAGCGGTTTTATCACTTAGACACTTGCTTTTGTCCCCTCACAGATGGATATCTTCTATACTACCCACCCGCATTTGATACGTATTCAAACCATCTGATCGAGCTGAGGGTTCCGGTGGAAAAACGGATTCCCGTGGATGAGGTCGATGCGGTCAACTTTGCTTGCAATAGCGTCAATGTCGATCGCGTCGTGATCATGAACCAGGCGAGCGCGGGCTTGAAGCGGGCGTTGGGCGATCGCGGCTTCACCATCGTCGAAACGCCCCTGGGCGAATTTCTCAAGGCGGGTGGGGCGGCCAAATGTCTGACGCTGCGCATGACTGAACCCCGGCGGGCTTCTCCCCAAGCCTCCACCGTCCAAAGCCGCACGATTCATCTCGAAGGCCATTTGCTCGATTCGGGTCTGGTCAACCGAGCGCTTGATCTGATCGTCTCGGGGGGCGGCAGTTTTCAGGTGCTGAATTTTAATTTGGGCGAACAGCGACAGGATCCTTCAGCAGCGGAGGTAAAGGTCTCGGCTCCGGACGCAGCCGTGATGGCCGACATCATGGGCCAGCTGATCGACTTGGGCGCGATGGCGGTCGCGGAGGAATCGGTTCCGGCCCAGTTGGCCGCCGTCACCCAGAGCGGGGTTGCACCAGACGATTTCTACGTCACGACGATTTATCCCACGGAAGTCCGCGTCGGGAATCAGTGGATCAAGGTGGTAGGGCAGCGGATGGATGGGGCGATCGCCATCACCCCAGGTTCCGACGGCGGCTCCGACAGCGACTCCAACGGCGGCTCCGACGGCGTCCCCGTTGCCCGCTGCCAGTTGCTGCGAGATCTCCAAGCTGGAGAATCGGTTGTGGTTGGCAGCGACGGGATTCGCACCCTGCGCAGCGCCCCCTCACTCAAGAAAAACAGCACCGAAGAATTTGGCTTCATGGGGGCGGGCGTTTCGAGTGAGCGCCGGGTGGAGCTCGTGGTCGAGCAAATTGCCTGGGATCTGCGGCGGATTCGCGATCGCGGCGGCAAGGTCGTGGTTACGGCTGGCCCCGTGGTGATTCATACCGGTGGCAGCGAGCATCTGACGCGGCTGATTCGCGAGGGCTATGTACATGGACTATTGGGGGGGAATGCGATCGCTGTTCACGACATTGAACAATCCATGATGGGGACATCCTTGGGTGTCGATATGCAGCGAGGCACCTCGGTTCACGGCGGCCACCGCCACCACCTCAAAGCGATCAACACGATTCGCCGCTGCGGCAGCATCGCCCAGGCCGTCGAGCAGGGCATTCTCACCAGCGGTGTGATGTACGAATGTGTCAAAAACAAGGTGCCCTTTTCCCTTGCAGGCTCCATTCGCGATGACGGCCCCCTGCCTGACACGAAGATGGATCTGATTGAAGCCCAAGCGGACTACGCTCGGCTGATCGAAGGGGCAGATTTGATCTTGATGCTTTCGACCATGCTGCACTCGATTGGTGTGGGCAATATGACACCTGCTGGGGTAAAGATGGTTTGCGTGGATATCAATCCAGCGGTGGTGACCAAATTGAGCGATCGCGGCTCCGTCGAGTCCATCGGCGTCGTCACCGACGTGGGCCTTTTCCTCAGTCTATTAGTGAAACAGCTGAGCAAACTCACGGGGCAGTACGCCCAGGTCTAGAAAGCCCCAGAAACTTCTCCCAATACAAGGTTTTAGAATAGAGCTGGGAACGAGTCTGGGATAATGCCCCAGGGAGCGCTTGATCCCAGTTCTGATTCCAATCCCCAAAAAACAAAAACCATGGCCTTTCGCAAAATCTTGGTCGCGCTCGATCGCTCAGAACACGCATCAGATCTCGTTGAGCAAGCCATCGACTTGGCCCACCGGGAAGACAGCGAACTCCATCTCATGAGCTGTTTGCAGTGGGCTCCTAGCTTTCAGCGAGAAAGCTTTGGTGGATTGGGTGCGGTTCCAGCCTTTGAGCTCCCAACCATCGACATGGAAATGCTGCAAAGCGAGCTGCGCCGTCTCCAGGAAATGCTCGAAGGCTACCAAGCCCAGGCCCAGACCCTAGAAATCAAGACAACCATTGCCTATGACCTCGGGGATCCAGGGACATTGATTTGCACCCAGGCCAAGGACTGGGGCGCAGACCTCGTGCTTTTGGGGCGGCGGGGCCGCAGTGGCCTTTCAGAGTTGCTGATGGGCAGCGTCAGCAACTTCGTCTTGCACCATGCACCTTGCTCAGTCCTCGTGGTCCAGGGCCAGGTTCCGAACGTTTGAGCATACTCAGCTCCCAAAGGATCGGAGTATGCTTATCCAGATTACAAATTCAGACAAATCCAGCAGATTGCAGAAAGGGGACGGAACCGGCGCGATTCGAACGCGCGGCCTACCGCTTAGGAGGCGGTCGCTCTATCCGACTGAGCTACGATTCCAGATTCCTGGTTGGATTTTAGACGTCCCAGAGATTTATGCAATCCGCCAAAGTTCTGAATCGGGCCTAACTGCCGGCTCTGGGATGCATCTCAAGGCATCTGAGGGTCGGGGATACCGACCCCTACGAGGGCTTAGACATCATTTGGGTGGATTTTTTTGATGTTGTTAAATCCTCATTCCTTCGTTCCTGCAGCCTGCTACCCTGAAGCCTGGCCCCACGACAATTAGCCCCCTCAAAGCGTGTATCGGTCAGCTGTGCGCCAAAAAATCAGCCTGCCGTAGATCAGACCAACGTAAATCGGCACCTTGCAAATTTGCATGGCTGAAGTTGGCTTCGACAGCGTGGCACTGGGTGAGGTGGGCACCCAGGCAGCTCGCCCCACTGAAATTCGATCGATACAGCAGAGCACCAATCAGCACTCCACCGTTGACACTTGCTCCCACCAAAATGGCTTCGCCCAGACTGGCTTCGCGCAAATCGGCATCGCTGAGATTGGCACGGTTTAACCGGGCTCGATTGAGGATTGCGCCCCGCAGATTGGCTTGGTAGAGATTGGCAGCAATCAGGTTTGTCCCCAACAGGAGTGCGCCCTGAAGGTTGGCATGACGCAAATCCGCCGCCATGAGACTCATGCCCGACAAATTGACATGGCGCAGGTCGGCTCCCGCTAAATTGGCACCTACGAGAGAAAATTTATCTCGGTTGTCTGCGCCCAGCTCCGAAGGATCGCTTTCCCCGACCTGGGCCAAAACCCGATGCAGCAGTGACAGATGGTTTGGGTTTGCCATCGTTATTCCCTTTTGCCCTCGGCCATCGCGCGACCCGGCAAGTTTTCAATCGTCTCGGTCACCGCTGCTGCCGCCGCCAAAATGTCTCGCTCGGCCCCGCCCAAATACAACCGCCCAAAGCTCCCCACCGATGTCACGTGCAAAATGTTGATCAATGCGGCCTTCTCCGCCGCGTTTGCGGCTAGGGACGCGTAGGCTGCGGGCTGAACCTCAAACACATACAGGGTCTGACTTGCTGTAATCATCATCCCCCGACAGCTACGGTTGATCAGCTGGGCGTGGTGAGCGTCAATATTGCGGACGATTTGATTGGAAATAATGCGGGGCTTGAGGCTATCTCGCTGGGTTACGCCCAGGCTTTGCAACATCGCTTTGCCTGCCGCATGAACATCCCCTTGGCTGCTGGCATGAATTTCGAGCAGACCATACAAGCGCTCGACAAACAAAACACCGGGTCTGACCACCGCCGCTTTCATCGCCACATCCATGAGGCGGTTAATTTCCAGACCAGGTGAAATTTCTAGCCAGAGCGACGCGTCCCCTGGCAGGGGCATAAATCCTTGGGAGACCGTACCGACAAAGGCTGCATGCTGAGGCTGAAGACTGTCGATGTAGACGTAGCTGCGAAGTTCAACACCCAAGGCTTAATTCTCAAATCTGCGACGATGGGGCGGCGATCGCGGCCCGTCCCATTGTCGCAGATTTTGGCCTGTCGCTGGTTTTGACTAAAAGCTTTGACCCAAAAGCTCTGACTAAAAGCTTTGACCCAAAAGCTTTGACTAAAAAGCTTTGACTAAAAAGCTTTGACGAAAGAACTTCGACAAAAAAATGGGGAGCGTATCAACCGACAGGAACGCAGATTCTATGAGACCGCAATTGCCCCACAGAAACGACCCAACGCCCTGATCGCACTCCCCATTCACCCAACTACTTGAGAGAAACCTTAGCGCCAGCCTCTTCAAGCTGCTTCTTGGCTTCCTCAGCGGCGTCCTTGGCGATCGCCTCTTTAACCGCGATCGGTGCAGACTCAACCATGGTCTTGGCTTCCTTAAGACCCAGACCGGTGATGGTGCGAACCACCTTGAGCACAGCAATCTTCTTGTCAGCAGGAACTTCTTCCAACATGACGTTGAATTCGGTTTTCTCTTCGACTTCCTCAGCAGCAGCAGCAGCCGGAGCCGCCATCATCACGCCACCAGTGGCAGCGGCGCTGACGCCAAAGGTCTCTTCGATTTCCTTCACGAGCTCAGAAGCCTCGAGTAGGCTTAGGGTTTTGAGCTTTTCGACGATTTCAGATACAGCAGACATGTCTGATTCTCCTGAAGTGGATGAATGTTCAACGGTTTGAATGTGCAGAGTTTGAATGTGCAGTCTTTGAACCACAAATTCACGCTAAAGATGGGGCTTAAGCCTCTTCTTTTTCGGACAAGGCCTTGATGGCGCGAGCCAGACCTGTGGGCACTTCGTTGATGCCGGTGGCCAGCTGAGTGGCAACGCCATTGATGGCACCTGCGATTTGCGCAATGAGTTCTTCCTTCGAAGGCAGATCGCCAATGGCTGTGATGTCCTTGGTGGTCATCACTTTGCCTTCGAAAACACCGCCACGCAGTTCGCTTTTCTTGGTGTCCTTTTGGAACTTCTGGTAGGCCTTAATCGCCCCCCCGAGATCGTCCTTGACGAGCAAGAAGGCATTGCTACCTTTGAGCAGACTGGATAAACCAGCCCAGTTCTCATCGCCGTCGATCGCCTTCTGCATGAAGGTGTTCTTGGCAACTTTGCAAGTCGCACCGGATTCACGCAGGCGATTGCGCAATTCAGAAATATCAGCAACAGAGAGACCCTGGTAATCCATGACGATCGCCATTTGGGTGCCTTCGAGCTGACTCTTGAGTTCCGCGACCACGCCTTCTTTGTTTGATCTTGTTCTTCCCATTTCCTGTCTCACCTCCCTGGGTCGGGTTTGAAACAATTTTGAAGCAACCTTGAATAACAGTTGGCAATCTCATACTCAGACCAGAACCACCCACTTCAGACCAAACTCAAAACAGAAATCTGCCAAAACAAATCCCCCGGCACAGCAGCCGGGGGAGAATACCAAACACAACGCCAAGCGTCAGCTTAGAAACTCATCCTCGGCAGGCTTTCTGTCATGAATGTTGGAGAAGCGATCGCTTCCCCTACACCACGACACCTGCTGTCTTGGGTTGAGAGTATGGAATTGTAGGGTGCTGCTGATTCGCTAAGCGTTCCTCACCGTTAATCAAAGCTTGTTCTGGAAACAACTCCATTTGAGTGAACAAATTCAGTTGCTTCCAGCGGTCTACCATCATACATCGAATTGCAAAAGAGTCGCAAAAAACGATGCATCTTCCTGAAGATGCTCGAAATTTTCCTAAGCCGCTGCTTCGATTTTGAGATCACGCAGGGCATTGACATCAACCTCAATGGCCGGGCCCATCGTGGACGAAACAAACACACTGCGCCAGTAACGGCCCTTAGCACCGGACGGACGATTGCGATCGACACATTCTTGAAATGCCTTCAAGTTGACCAGCAAATCCTCGGCGCTAAAATCCGCCTTGCCAAAGGAAATATGAACAATACCGGTGCGATCGGCGCGGAACTCTAGCTTACCAGCCTTGAATTCGGCGATCGCCCCCGCCAAATCTGTCGTCACCGACCCCCCCTTGGGCGATGGCATCAGGCCCCGAGGCCCGAGCACCCGACCCAAACGGGCTACCTTGGGCATCATGTCCGGCGTCGCAATCAGCAGGTCAAAGTCCATCATGCCCTTAGCGATTTCATCGATCAGTTCCTCAGAACCCGCGATGTCTGCACCTGCATTGGTAGCTTCTGCAACCTTCTCACCCCGCGCCACCACGGCAACACGGATCACTTGGCCAGTGCCCTTGGGCAACGCCACAGTCGTACGAATCTGTTGGTCGGTATACTTCGGGTCAATGCCGAGGCGAATATGAACCTCAGCGGACTCTTGAAACTTTGCCGTTGCAGTCTCCTTGAGCAAATTAAGGGCTTCCAAGGGCTCGTAAGCTTTCTTTTCCACCTTTCCTTTAAGCTCACGCATCCGGCGAGAAACTTTTCTAGTCATGGGATTTTGGGGTGCTCGCGAGGGGTAAGCCTCTCCCCCGAATTACAACAATATTCGGTCAGTCAGTCACGGCTAATCAATCAGTCACGATCAATCGATCACGATCAATCGATCACGATTAATACAATCGATCATGGTCAATCAATCGGTCACAGTCACACCCATATTGCGAGCGGTGCCTTCTACAATGTTCATCGCAGCTTGGACATCGTTCGCGTTCAGGTCAGGCATTTTGGTCTCAGCAATTTCCTTGAGCTGAGCTCGCGTGATGGAGCCAACTTTATCCTTGCTCGGATTGCTCGCTCCCTTCTCAATGCCCGCTGCTTTTTTGATCAAAACAGAGGCGGGAGGCGTCTTGAGGATAAAGGAAAAGCTGCGATCTTCGTAAACGGAGATCTCAACCGGAATAATGAAGCCCACTTTCTCAGCAGTTCTCGCATTATATTCCTTGCAAAACGCCATGATGTTGACACCATGCTGACCCAAAGCGGGGCCAACCGGCGGCGCAGGGTTCGCTTTCCCCGCAGGGAGCGCCAACTTAATCAAACCAACTACCTTTTTGCCATCTTGCGCTCGGTGAGAGTTCGTCTCGGTGACGGTCTGGTCTAACACACTGGGGTCTGACGACACCCAGACAAACCGCTGGGTGAGTGGAGCTGTGCCCCTTTTCCCGGCGGCCCAATGAAGCAGGTCTAGCCCGCTCCAAACTTGATCAGGACGGCTTTTGGACTTGATTAAACTCCAGCTCCACTGGAGTACCTCGACCAAAAATCGACAGCAAGGCCCGCAGCTTACTGCGTTCGGGACTCACTTCGACAACTTCGCCCTCAAAATCTTTGAATGGCCCGGTGAGGACAAGGATGCGATCGCCCTCGGCAAAGTCCACCTTGACCACAGGCTTTTGCTCTTCGGTGCGCTTAAAGATGCGCTGCACTTCAGACATACTCAGGGGCAACGGTTTGACATGACCCCGTCCGCGCCCGTAGCGACGCCGCTGCTCTGCACCGACGAAGTTAATGACGTTGGGGGTATTTTTGACCACCTGCCAGGTGTCATCATCCATGTACATGCGGATCAAAACGTAGCCCGGAAAGACCTTCTCCTCGGCGGTTGCCCGAGAACCATCCTTCCGCATCTTGACGATGGGAGTCTCCGGAATCTCGACTTGGACAATCCGAGAGGCCACATCAAGGGTCTGGAGGCGTTGCTCCAGGTTGAGCTTGACTCGCTTTTCGCACCCCGAGGCGACTTGAACCGCGTACCAGCGGGCCTTTTTTGCAATTTCGGCAGCCGAGAGTTCGGTCTCATTCGAGGAGGGTGAGCCTTCTTGCTCCTCCTCCTCAATGCTGTCGTTTTCTAGCTCTTCGTCGTACAGTTCGCTCACGGCGCTTTACCTAAATACCAATTTGGAGGCCCAGCTCAGCAGGTTATCCACGAGGTAGATGACCGTCGCAGACAGGCTAACCATCAAAATCACCGCAGCGGATTCACTAATGATCTGCTGACGGTTGGGCCAAACGACTTTTCCCAGCTCCTCTTTGGTGCTGGCAAGGAAACCAACCAGGTTGAAGCTTTCACCTTCCTGGCCTTTGGCGCTAGGCTTCCCCAGCTTGCTAGGTTCAGCAGGCTTGGCAGCGTCGCCCTTCTTGTCTTTTGGTGTTGCCTCTTTCTTGGCCACGGCCTCCCCCTTGGTTTCAAAGCGACGGTTCGTAACCGCTGGTCTTGTTGATGTTGAATTGCGGATCGTAGCGGCGACTGTAGCAGCACGATGTGTACGGGCACAGTACGTCGCAATCCACGAGGATCAAGCATAGCGAACTTTGGTGTGTTTGCGTAGCCCTTGCGACGAAAAGTCTCGGTTCAGATTTCAATCTCCAGAATTTCAATCTCCGACGCTTCAATTTCTCGCAAATGTCAATCCATCCGCCTTCACATCCACCACAATCCGGTCTCCCTCCCCAAAAACATTTTCTAGTAGCTTCGTGGCGATCGGGTTTTCCAACTCCCGCTGAATCGCCCGCTTGAGTGGCCGAGCACCATACACTGGATCGTATCCCACCTCGGCAATATGCATTTCTGCAGCAGGGGTCATGTCCAGGCCAATCTTCTGCGCGGCCAAGACCTTCTGAAGCCGCTTAATCTGAATCGAAACGATCGCCCGCAGCTCCGTCTTCGACAGCGACTGGAAGGTAATCGTCTCGTCCACTCGGTTTAGGAATTCGGGACGGAAGTGCTTGCGCAGGGCTTGATTGACGCGACTGAAGGCTTCGGCGGCGGTTTCGGCATCTGCGCCGATCGCATCCAAAACAAATCCACTGCCAATGTTGCTCGTCATCACAATCACCGTATTGCGAAAATCAATCAGCCGCCCCTGAGAATCGGTAATTCGGCCATCGTCGAGCACCTGCAGCAGCAAGTTGAAGACATCGGGATGGGCCTTTTCGACCTCATCGAGCAAGACCACGGAATAAGGCTTGCGGCGAATGGCCTCCGAAAGCTGGCCGCCTTCCTCATAGCCGACGTAGCCCGGAGGTGCGCCAATCAAGCGAGAAACTGCGTGCTTTTCCATGTATTCGGACATGTCGATGCGCACGAGGGCATCTTCGGTATCGAACAAACATTGGGCGAGGGCTCGGGCCAGTTCGGTTTTGCCAACACCCGTAGGCCCCAAAAGATAAATGAACCAATGGGCCGAGCCGGGTCGTTCATACCGGCACGGGCGCGACGAATTGCAGCAGCAACTGCCGTCACCGCTTCATCTTGGCCAATGACGCGCTGATGCAGATAGGATTCCATTTGCAGCAGCTTTTGCCGTTCAGTGGCTAAAAGGCGATTGACCGGGATGCCCGTCCAGTTGGCCACGATCGCCGCAATGTCGTCATTGGTAACTTGCTCGCGCAACAGCATCGTGCCCTGGCGCTGCATTTCGAGTAGTTCGGCCTCCTTCGATTCTTTCTCGAGCTGGAGGCTAACTAGGCGCTCATATTCGAGTTTGGAGGCGGTGGGTAAATCCCCCTCTCGGCGGGCCTGATCCATCTGGATTCTCACCTGCTCCTCTTGCTCTTGGATGGTGCCGACGGCGTCGAGGAGATCTTTTTCCTTGCGCCACTGGGCGGTGAGGATGGCCTGTTTTTTCTGCAGTTCGGTGATTTCGGTCTGGATCGGCTCGAGGCGATCGCCTCCCATGCCCCCTCGGCCCTCATATCCAGTTGCATCTGCAAATCCACTCTGGATTTCCCCTTCCAAGGATAGCTTTTCCATTTCGAGCTGCATCAGGCGGCGATCGATCACCTCTAATTCCGTGGGCTTTGAAGTGATTTCCATTTTGAGCTGGGCCGCCGCTTCGTCTACTAAGTCAATGGCCTTATCGGGGAGGAAGCGATCGCTAATGTACCGATTTGACAACACCGCTGCCGCCACCAGGGCCGAGTCGGTAATCTTGACGCCATGGTGAACCTCGTAGCGTTCCTTGAGGCCGCGTAGGATCGAAATCGTGTCTTCGACGGTGGGCGGATTGATCACCACCTGCTGAAAACGCCGCTCTAGGGCCGGGTCGGTTTCGATGTGCTTGCGATATTCATCCAGGGTTGAGGCCCCAATGCAGCGCAGCTCGCCCCGCGCCAGCATCGGTTTGAGTAGATTGCTCGCGTCCATCGAACCCTGCTGGCCCTTACCTGCACCCACGACGGTGTGGAGTTCGTCGATAAACAGAACAATTTGACCATCGGAATGGGTGACCTCGTGCAAGACCGCGCGTAAACGCTCCTCAAATTCGCCTCGGTACTTGGCTCCGGCAATCAGCGAGCCCATGTCTAGGGTGATCAGGCGGCGTTGCTTGAGCGAATCGGGCACATCGCCGTTGACAATGCGCTGGGCAAGGCCTTCGGCGATCGCGTCTTGCCCACCCCCGGTTCGCCAATCACCACCGGATTGTTCTTGGTGCGGCGCGACAGCACCTGGATCACCCGACGGATTTCGTCATCGCGACCAATCACCGGATCGAGTTTGCCCGCAGCGGCGGCCTGGGTCAGGTCGCGCCCAAATTTCTCCAAGTTTTCGTAGCGAGACGCTTCGGCTTCGGCCTCTTGCTGGGCAACGGCTTCCCCTGCGGCGTCCGCTCGACGGGCTTCGATCGCGGTGGCGAGGGTTTTGGCATCGAGGTTGTCGGCAGAACAGAGGCGACGACCAATGCGATCGTCTTCGACGAACCCCATGAGCACATGCTCAATATCAATCGTGTCATCTTGCCAAAATTGTCGCGCTTGCTCCGCCTTGTCGAGCAGCTCGTCCAAACCGCGCCCCAAATAGAGCTGGGTGCCTGCGGCCATGCGGGGTTGTCGTCGGGCAAATTCTTCGAGGCGCTGGTAGAGACTGGCCGAATCAATGCTGATGCCTTCGAGCAATTGCGAGGCGTCGCCGTCTTCTTTTTCCAGCAGGGTTAGCATGACGTGCTCCACTTCCAACTGCTGCTGCCGAAACTGCCGCGCGATTTCCTGGGATGCGACGATGGCATTCCAGACGGGCTCGGTGAACTGGTTGGGGTCGGTGGGCTGCATGGGGGTGACGTGATGGGTGGAGTTGAATCAATTGCCGAATCCAGCGTGATCTGCCAGGAAGCCTACAGGTCATCGAGATTCACATCAATCCCCTGTTGCTTGAGCCGGTCTAGCAATGCCTCCCGCAGCCGACGCTCCTGGGCGGCTTGTTGCTGAGCCTGGGCGGCTTGTTGCTGAGCCTGGGCGGCCTGTTGCTGGGCTTGGGCGGCTTGTTCTCTGGCGATGTCGAGCTGCTCAAGCGCCTGACGTTTTTCGCTTCTTTCTTGCAGCTTGGCAGCTCGCTCCGCTTCCTCTGGGGTCGGCAACCAATGGCCCTCAGCGTCACACCAGCGCAGCCAGGTGCGCTGCACATCGCAATAGGTACCCTCCCAAAGACCCAGGCCAATCCCGAGGCGATCGATCCACAGACGGGGATTTTCGGCATTGAGGGACTGTCGCTCGTACTTGCCATTAATCCAGCGGAAGAACCACAGCTTGAGCGTTCTTCGATCAAAGACAATGTAGTAGGGAACTTGTAGAATCGCCTCGTACACCGTCCACTTGACCGGAGGCTTGACAGGCTTTGGGTCACCGCCGTTATCTGTTTCTAACGCCACGAGGTAGTGATCAATCTCTGGCACGGGAACTACCGCTGGATCTGGCTCATCATCGTTGCCATAGAAGGGGCCAAGGTCTTGCTTTGCCGTGCCAGGCGAAAGCAACTCGATAATGACACTGGGCGCGGTTTCTTTCGGATCCCAGGCCACATAGCTGTCGCGCAGGTCGGTGCCGTCGTAGAGCAGGGGAACATCTACGGCGAGAAACCAATCGGGGCGTTTGTGCCAAAGACGATGGGCTTTGTCGTAATAGAGATTGAGATCACTGCCACTGAAGCGTTCCTGGGTTGCATATTGGCTGAGCCGGAGGGTGGCACTCAGCAGCGCAGGCTGAAGGTCGTGATAAACGTCGGGCAATCCAGGCTCCCTCGGAAATTCGCTAGGAAGGTCACACATCGGAGCCCGCTGAACGGGGGTGGAATCAGCGGGGTTCGGTTGGGAGGCTTGCGTGAGCTGTTGCATGGAACCACGGAGAGTGGTGGGTTGGTCTCTATCCTAACCCTTGGCTTGAATCAGCTCGATTTTGTAGCCGTCGGGATCGGTGATGAAGGCGATGACGGTGGTGCCATGTTTCATCGGGCCGGGTTCGCGGCTGACGTTGCCGCCTTGGGCTTTGATGCGATCGCAAGTCCCATAAATGTCGTCTACGCCAAGGGCGATGTGGCCGTAGCCATCGCCAATTTCGTAACGCTCCGTCTCCCAGTTGTGGGTGAGTTCGATGACGGTGTTATCTGTTTCGTCGCCGTAGCCGACAAAGGCCAGCGTGAACTTGCCATCGGGATAATCTTTTTGGCGCAGTTTGGTCATGCCGAGGAGATCGCAATAAAACTGGAGCGACTTTTCTAGATTGCCGACGCGGAGCATGGTGTGGAGCATTCGCATGGGGGTGGCTTTAGGGGGTGGGTACGCTTCTCATTCTAGAGTGCTCTGGAGCTGGCTGTAGTCGGCGATCGCAGGTCGGATTTGCTACAATCGGACGCAATAATCTAGCGTGAGACTAGCCATGGCAGATCCAGTGACGGCGGCGGTGATTGTGGGGTTGGCGGTGTCGAAGTTTGCGGAGGGCGCGGCGGGGAAAACGGCGGAGAAGTTGGTGGAGCAACTTTGGGGGGCGATCGCCTCGCGCTTTCAGACTAAGCCCAAGGCGGCGGCGGAGCTGGCCAAGATTGAGGCGACGAAGGGCAAAGCTCCGGAAGCTGAGGCCAATTTGGTGCGGGTGTTGGATGGAGAGTTGTTTGAGGATGATAAATTTCGAGAGGCGTTGGAAAAGCTGGTGCGAGAGATTACAACTCAGGAACCGGAGCGACTCCAAGAGGTTCTGGTAGGGGTGAAGGGACGAAATATTAAGGCGCAGGGTGTGAGCGCTGAGAGCCAATCGGGAGAAGCGGTGAAGCAGCGGGTTGCCAGTGATCTGGAGGCGACAGAGGATATCGATTTGGGCAGTATCTCGGCAAAGCAGTAGGGGTGTAGCGTGACGAAGGAGGGGTCTCAAGAGATATTAAAAAATCTCAAAGCTGGGGGGAATATTTCGACCGGTGATATCCATGTTGGCGATCGCCACGAATCCCCCGCCCCTATCCAAGTCCGCGTCTCAGGCGTGGGCGGAACGCCGCCGAATTTTAAGCGCTATTGGGTGGAGCGGCTAACCTATCAGGCAGAATTGGGCGATCGCCTTGAGGCTCACCCTGTAACTGAAATCGTCGCAGCGGGTGGTTTTGGTAAATCGTCGTTGGCGGCTTGGGCCTATGACCAGTTTCGGGGCGAGTTTACGAAACGATTGTGGATTAGCTTTGCCCAGCCGAAGCCGTTTGAGCGGGTAGCGCGGTGGCTTTTGCAGGAGATGGGCTTTCCGAATCTGGATCCTCGGGCAGTGGACGATACGTTACTGGATGAGCTGCTGTACCGATTGAAGGATCCGAATGCGTCGGTGAAGGCGTTGGTGGTGTTGGATCAGGTGGAAGCCGTTTCCCATGCTTCGGACTGGCCTTGGTTTGAAAAATTCCTCCAGGACTGGGCGGAGGAAGGGCAGCGGAGTCGCGTGTTGGTGACGACGCGGCGATCGGTGTTGCCGCAGGAGCCAATCGCCCTGGGTGGCCTGAATGGGACAGAGGGGAGGGTCTTTTTTGAGCGGGAGGGGCTGACGGGGGACGGGTTTGCAGAACTCGTGGCCCTGGCCAATGGACACCCGTTGTTGCTGAAGCTGGCGGCGACTTGGACCCAGCAGACCTATGGCGGGCGGGTGGATGCCCCGGCGCTGGACTTTTTTAGCAAGCTGTTTGGCCAGTACAAAGGCGATCCGACGGCGAAGGTAGAGCAAATCTTTGGGGAGATTCTCAAGACGTTGCCGAAGGGCTGGGTGTCGCTGTTGTTGGGGCTGTCGGTCTATCGGTTGCCGTTTGATGGGGCCATGGCCTTGGCGCTGGTGCCCCAGGCGGGGGCGGCACAGGTGGGGCAGATTTTGGCAGAGCTGCTAGAGAAGGGGTTGCTGTTGGCGGAGGGGGAGCGGTTTTCGTTGCATCCGTTGGTGAAGGAGCTGGTGGTGGCGCGGTTGCCGCAGCAATTGCAGCGGCAGGCCCATGAGCGGGCGATTGGGTATTACGAGGCCAATGTTCGGGCCTGGGATGGGACGATTGAGAGCTATCGGGCGGAGCTGGAGGGGTTTTATCACGGCTGTGAGGTGGGGGACTATGGGCGGGCTGATGGGTTGCTTAATCGCTGCTTCACTCAGCTCGACCGGGCAGGGTATTGGCGGGAGCTGCGGGAACGGTATGAGCAACTGACAGCGACCTGGCAGCCCGAAGACGACGCCGCCACCCAAAACCTGGGCTGGGCCTGGACAAATTTGGGGAATTTGCAGCAGCGGTTGGGAGATTATCTGGAGGCGATCGCCGCTCACCATCAGGCGCTTCAAATCAACCGTACATCTGGCAATCGCGATGGAGAGGGTGGATCGCTCTGTAATCTTGGCCATGTTTATCAGTCTCTGGCTGACTACACTCAGGCAATCAGCTTTTATCAACAAGCACTGCTTATCCAGCGTGAGGTTGGAAATCGGCGGTTTGAAGCGAACTCTTTGGGCGGTTTGGGCAATGCCTACTACTCCTTGGGCCAATACGAACGGGCGAGAGACTTTCAGCAGCAATCCCTTGAAATTGCGCGGGAGATTGGCGATCGCAGCGGCGAGGCGAATTCCTCAATCAAATTGGCTGGAATTTATCAACAACGCGGACGCTTCAAGCTCGCAATGCAATACCGCCACCAAGCCTATCGAACCTGGCAAGAAATGAACCTCCCCGTCACTGCACTTCCATTCCCCGATTTCCAAAAGCGAATGCTGCAAAATCTTGGC
>JAAUOP010000109.1 GCA_012034805.1 Synechococcales cyanobacterium CRU_2_2
GGTCGCCTCCCAGTCGGCTCTGGGGACTCGGATTCCAGTTATCTCGATCTCGTCGCTCATCGTTTCACCTTACCGAGACTCCTGACCCAAAATCCCTAAACCTTCGTTAAGTTCCTGGGACGGTTACGATCAATCACATCACCCGCCAAGGATTTAGCACTGACTAAACCCTTTTGATCATAGGTTGTAGAAATGGCAACCAAGGCATTTCCCCAGGCCTGTTGGGCAGCCAGAACTTCACGCTCTGTGATCTCTCGATGGACGATCGCAACGGGCGCAACGGTCTGGCGCACCGGAGCGAGCACCGGAGTCTTGGCTGAATCTAGCACCGGAGTTTGAGCGGCTACGACGGTGGCAGAACTCACGGCGACCCAGGCAAACAGGGCTGAAATAGTGGCTTTCGAAGGCTTCATGCACGAGATCCTCAACTTTCTGCCCGCTCATCTTCCCATAGACTTTGATCTAACGAATTACCTTTGTGCATTGAAGGATCAAATGATTAGAATTGCTTTTGATAGGGGCGGGCTGCGGTGGGGCGTCCACCTTCCTTGAGTAGGGCATAGATTTCATCAGCAGGCATGGGGAGACTGTGCAGATGCCCCTGCATGGCATGGCAGCCATATTTGCGCAAAATACCCAGTTGCTGCTCGGTTTCAACGCCTTCCGCAATGACTTTGAGTTTGAGGGTTTGGGCGATCGCAATAATGCTCGACACCACCGCCGCATAATGCTCATCTTCCACATGCTGAACGAAAAAGCTATCAATTTTGAGCGCATCCAGCGGAAATTTACCCAAATCCTTCAAAGATGAATAGCCCATGCCAAAGTCATCCACCGCCACCTTGACACCGATATCCTTCAATCCTGTCAGCGTGCGGCAAACCGAATCCGTCTCTCCGACCAAACTGCTTTCTGTTAACTCTAGCGTCAACAAATGGGGTTCCAGGCCCGTTTCCGCCAACACCCGACTGACCATTTGCAACAAATTAGGCCGGTGAAACTGAAGCGTAGACATATTCACCGAGACCGAAATAGGCACCAGGCTCATCTCTTGACAACGCACCCCCTGCAAGCAGGACGCCCGTAGCGTCCATTCGCTGATCGCCTCCACTAACACTTGCTCCTTGGCCAACAGCAAGAACTTCGGTGGCAACAGGATGCCGCGCTTAGGATGTTTCCAGCGTAAAAATGATTCCAGGCCAATCACCCGATTGGTGATCAAATTCACTTGGGGTTGATAGAGCAAGTAAAATTCATCGTGCTGGACGGCCTGCATCAATTCCTGGGTCAGCTGCTTTCCCTCACGGCTTTCTGCGTCGATCGCTGACGTATAAACTTGATAGCCTTCTACGCCATTCTCTCGACCCCAACGCATGGCTGTTTCTGCATAGGCAACCAATTGCTCAGCTCGGCTACCATGATGGGGGTACAGCGCGACCCCGAGGCCCGTCAGCACCTGGATCTCTTGGCCGTTGGGTGAGTAGGGTTCCCGCAGCACTGCTTCGAGCCGCTGAATCCGATCATCGAGCAATTCGCTGTTGGCGAGGGGCGG
Organism: Synechococcales cyanobacterium CRU_2_2; assembly: GCA_012034805.1. GTDB lineage: Bacteria > Cyanobacteriota > Cyanobacteriia > PCC-9006 > JAAUQQ01 > JAAUOP01. Next base: position 1,553 of record JAAUOP010000109.1, read on the forward strand.
CAAAGCAATCACAAACTGATCCGCACTTAAACGGGCGGCTAAGCTGTTGCTCCCTGTGAAGCTGCGCAATCGGGCGGCAATTTCTTGCAACAGCAAGTCTCCTGTGGCGTAGCCATAGGTTTCGTTAACTTCTCGGAAGCGGTTCAGATTGAGACAAAGCACTGCAATAAAGCCTTTTTCACCAGAGGTTTCGGCGATCAGACTTTGCAAATGTTGATGGAGACCAATTCGGTTGGGTAAATTGGTGAGCAGGTCGATGTAGGCGGCGCGACCTAGGGTTTCAGCGGTGGCTTTGAGTTGACTGATGTAGGGTTGGGCGCGATCGCTTTGTTTTTTCAACCGAGTATTGATCGCCTCGATCAAGTCCTTCCCCGTAAATGGCTTGGTGATGTAATCATCTGCGCCCAAATTCATACCCCGACGCAAATCCGTCAGTTCCGTCTTGCCCGTCAAGAAGATGAAGGGAATCGAACAGGTTTCTGGCTCCTGGCGGAGTGCTCGCAACACGCCATAGCCGTCTTGTACAGGCATCATAATGTCGCAGAGAATCAGGTCTGGCAAATGTTCCTTCGCCAGCTCGACCCCGGCCAAACCATCCCCCACATCAAAGACCTCGAAGCCTCGGTGTTCGAGCACCTTGACGATTTTGGTGCGGATAGTGCGATCGTCCTCAATGATTAGGATCGTTTTCACAGATCAACCTACCGCCGATGACGATGGCATCTGGAAATTCTCTTGGAATCTAGTCGCTGGGGCATTCCCCTGAATATTCCTCGAAAAATTTCGCGAGCCATCGGTTACATCGCTAGGATTCCCCCGTCTCTAGGCCGTCGCGCCAGTCTAATTCACTTCATTTGAGGAAAATTAGCTCGGAGTTAGGGGGTATTCACAACATCCGGCAAATCGAATAATTCGCGGTTTTCTTCCAGTACCTGGGCGATCAGGTCGCCCCCTTCTGGAATCAGTTCGAGCGTCACGGACTTGAGGGTGGCATAGGTGTGGTAGCAAACCTTTTGCATCCCGAAGGCGCGCATGATCGTTTGGAACCAGAGCATCAGGCGATCGCGCAGTGCCTCCCCATCATCGAGCAACATCGCCAGCGCCGAAAACCGCAACACAAACACAGTGTCCCGCTGCCATTTACGCACAGCTTCTTTGTCTTGGGCACCGGTCGAGAGCAATTCGGGGTGGTGGGCGCGGAGGTGGGCGTAGGTTTTTTGGATCAGCGATCGCTCCTGCTGGCGCAGCGCCTGGTAGGCCTTGAGCCGAGCCGGAAACGACTGGGCATAGTCTTCCAAAAACTGAAGCTCTGCATCGGTGGCATAGCGTCCTTCGGCGGTTTGCAACAATGCTTTGGTTTGGCTCAACATGGCACTTTGAAGCTCGGGTGATGGGTGAAGTATAACGTGGCGAAAGGACAGTCCCTGATTTAGAGCATTCCCGAGACCAGAATTCCCGAAACCCAGTGTTCCCAAACCTCGCGTGGGTTTACGAGGTTTGTGTCATAAACGCATTACCGATGGCAATGTTTTCTCCCTCCTGCCACCGCCTCCTGCCACCGCCTCGAAGGCTTTGTTCAACCTATTCACCGTGAGACCCAGCAGCACCTGGGAGGCCTCGACTTGTCGATACCGGCTACACTCTATTGGTCAGTGGGTTGCCTGGGCGTGCGTCGGGTCGGGTGAAGATTTGGGGCGAGGTGGCGCTGATTTTGCTGATGGTTGCGATTGGGGTGTGATTTTGCGAGGCTGGGGCTGGGGAGGCGCAAATGACCGTTTTTTGTGGGGAGCCTCGATGCTATGTGGTGTGAGGGTTTTGGGGCTTTTTTCGGGGTGCTGATCGGGGTGGGTGGGGTTATTTTGGCTGAGCCTCGCGGGAGGGGGTTGAAATCCTCTCCTGGAGCAGGCCAGAATGGGGGCCCTCCCCACTCGCTGGGGAAACCAATTGAATGGAAACTTGGGTCGATATGACCGTCGACTGAAGCTATCTCGATTGCCAGCTCCCCACTCGCTGGGGAAATCAATTGAATGGAAACACCGTAAACAGAAAGGCTTCTACTGCCGTGAGGACTCCCCACTCGCTGGGGAAATCAATTGAATGGAAACCCGATCGCGTTGACATCAGACCGTCGATACGGTGCGCCTCCCTACTCGCTGAGGAAAGTTTGTTAGCCATGCTGCTGTGGATGGTAAAAGAGGGCTAGAAATCAAAAACTATCAAATCAAAAAACACCTATGACCACCCGAGCCGAAACGATCGCCAAAACCACCGCTGTATTCAACTCCGCCGCCGACTACTTTGACCATCCTGTCCTAGATTTCTGGGATCGCTTTGGCCAGCAGACGATCGATCGCCTGTCTCTCACATTAGGCGATCGCGTCCTGGATGTTTGCTGCGGCACAGGCGCTTCAGCGATTCCCTCGGCCCTCCGGGTCGGCCCAACAGGACAGGTATTGGGCGCTGACCTAGCCGAGTCTCTGCTCGAACTGGCCCGCCAAAAATCTCAACAGAAAGGGCTAAAAAACATCACTTTCCAAGTGGGAGATTTTGAACATCTCGGCCTGCCTGATGCAAGCTTTGACGCCGTGGTCTCTGTCTTTGGCATTTTCTTCGTCCCCGACATGGTTGCCGCCACCCAAGAACTTTGGCGCATGGTTCGCCCCGGTGGACAGCTTGCCATCACCTCCTGGGGAAACAAAATCTTTGAACCCGCCACGCAATTCTTTTGGGAGGCGATCGAAGCCGAACGCCCCGATCTCTGCAAGAAATTCACCCCCTGGGAGCGCATTAGCCAACCTAATTCTCTGAAAGCCCTACTGGAATCGGGGGGTGCTACACAAGTGGAAGTCTTGGCTGAAAATGCGCTCCATCCACTGTCTTCGCCTGAGGATTGGTGGACGATGATTTTGGGTGGGGGACTGCGGGGAACAATCGATCAACTCACGCCTGAAGAGAAAGCCCGCCTTCGACAGGCCAATCTGGGTTATTTGCAAAACAACCATATCCAGACCTTGGAATCAGAAGTGCTGTATGCGATCGCCCAGAAACAAACCGAATACAACACTGCCAGAGTTTAGGGCGTTTCCGCTTCTAGATTAAACGGACGCGAACCGCCATTCCAACGAAAGTCGCTGATGCGCAGGGAAACCGAGCCCAGCTCCAGCACCGGATTATAGCGAAACTCAACGCCGTAGGCGCGGCGGCTCCACTCTAGGGTGTAGTCGGTGCTGAGTTGCTTGCCCTCATCTAGGCCCAGGCTGGTCTGAATGCCAAAGCGCAGCGGGCCGTAGATCTGCTGGCGCAAGCCCAAGGACAAAACGCGGGTGTCTTCGATGCGATCGAACAAAAACGGTGAGGCATCCCCGCGCACGGCTTGACTATAGACGGCGTTGAGTGCCGTGTAGTCCAACCAGTTGCGGGCAAAATGGCCAAACTGAGCGTTCAGCGCCAAGGTAGACGTTAGCGAGTCCTGGGCTTCGCCGTTGCTATAGGCGCTGTAGAGACCCGTCAGGCCCAAGGACACAGATGCACCCGGCGCAACGGGCACGGGCGAAAATCGCAGACCGGCCTCTGGGGTCGCGGCGAGGGGTTTGCCCTGCCAAAGGGAAAAGCCCCGGTTGATCGAGGCTCCAGCCTGGTAGCGGTTGAGGGTGACGCGATCGTTCTCGCGGCCCACCTCTAGCAAGTCAGCGCGATCGGTGTCGGCATTAATTCGCTGGGCTCCGGCTTGGTAGTTGACCACAATGCCGGTTTTTCCCAGGGTGAAATTGGGCGATTGCAGCACGGCTCCGTAGCTCTGGCGAACGGTGCGGAAGCCAATTGAGCCGTTGTAAATGCGAGTGCGGTAGCTGTAGCCCAAATCCAGGGTATGGCGTCCTAAGGATTGAGCCAAGTTGATGCGGGCACGGGTGTTTTCGGCAAATTCTGAGGGGTCGGCGCTGGACAGGCTGACTTTGGCGGTGAGGGCCGTGCTAGGACGCAAGTTGCTGCGCAGATCAATATCAACGCCGTAGTTATCGAGATCGAGGGGATTGGCTCCGTTGTCGAAGAGGGCCCGCTGGGCATAGAACTGGGGCGTGAGGTTGAGGCGCAGTTTTTCGGTGGAAATAGGTTCGAAGGTGCGCTCCAGGTAGAGACCGCCGCGATCGCGACTATCAAATCCAAACGTCACCAAGCCATCATCTCGAGGCCGCCGATCGAGCACAATGCGGTTGCGAAATGTGGGAATGGCAACCTTGTCTTCAAACACATAGCGGGGCTTTGTCGCCACAATTTCATCCACGAGCGGACTCAGGGCGCGAGCCCGGATTGCTTCGGCCCGCAGCTTAAATTGGGGCGGCGAAAACGGGTCATTGGTGATGCTGGCCTTGTCAGCATCCCAACCTCCCGGCACCAGCCGCAACTCATCGGCCTCAAACCGCCAGCGGCTGACGCTACCCTCTTGGCGAAAACCACTGACATTAAACGGTAGCGAAATCGAATCCGTAGGCTTTCCCGTCGTGTTGTTTTCTCGCTCAATTAGGCCAAAGTTGGTCTGGAAACCGGTGGTGATACGAATGGCTCCGGGGTTGGCCAGGTCGGCGATCGGCTGGATTTGGGTGACACGATCGCTCGGAGGCCGCACAAACCCACCTTCCGTGGCACCTTGATTAAAATCGAGCTCGGTACCGGAGGTCGCTGTATTAAAACTACCGGAGGCCGCCAGCACCCTGCCGGTTTCCTGGGTGAGGTTGTATTCGATGCGATCGCCCCTCAGGCGCTGTTGCCCCCGCACCAACGCCGCATTTCCCTCCGCCACGACAATACGGCTAGTTGTATTAATTTGGACGCGATCGGCGCTGAGAATACCGCCCTGAAATCGCATCACCACTTCACCCGTTGCCGTAATCACCTGACGGCCTTGGTCAAAGACTTGGGTATCAGAAATCAGTTCCAGCACCCCGAGCTGATCCAAGGTTGCGCCAATCTGCGGATTCTCTGGAGCGGTGGTCGGGGGAATCGGAGCCTGGGGGATTTCGAGGGCTGGTACTTGGATCTGAGACGATCGGGTTTCCGGAAGATTTATCTCTGGAATTTCAAGCTCTGGAGTTTCAAGCTCTGGAGTTTCAAGCTCTGGAACTTCAAGCCCTGGAATCCGAGTTTCTGCGACAGAGGAACTGCGGGTCGTTAATCCGCCGCCTTCATCACCAGGCTGAGAAACTTGAGTCTCTGGTATTTCAAGTTTAGATACTTCAAGCTCAGATACTTCAAGCTCAGATACTTCAAGCTCAGATACTTCAAGCTCAGGTCGCTGGGAAACCCTGGCAGCAGAGGCCCGGTCGGCTAAAACCTGGCGAGCTGACGTTACGTCCGCTGGAGCAACAAGCTCGATCGCAAAGGCTTCGGGGGGAAGAGCAGGAAATACCATAAGCGGGAAAGCAAGAGCAAAAGAGAAAGATTCACAGCTGGCTCAATTGAATCAGCCCATAAAAACCGGCCAACAAAAATTAACAAAGAAAAGCCAGCCAACAAAAGCCAGCCAACAAAAATCGGTGGACGTACTGCGTCCCTTGACGCAGCATCCACCGACTCACATTCGCGCTAGATTTGCCAGGGGTGCTAGGAGCTGGAAACCATCGGCCTCAAGCGACCTGCTGGGTGTGACCCCAGAGGGTGTGAATCGAGTTATTCTTCCAAGTCCTTGCGGTTCGGCGTCCGAGATGGGTCGCTAGACAAGAAGCCAAACATGAACAGCAACACAAAGAAGGCAACCGTCGCGTAAACCGTGATTTTTAAAGCAACCATATGATTATTAAAATCCTCCGACAGATTTCGGACACCGACAGAATTGGGCGCTCAGTCAGCGATCGCCGAGCACAAAGAGCGATCCCATCATACGTGATTCTATCTAAAGTTCAGCCGAGTTCAATAGCTGGGTTTAGCGATCGGGATGAAATTGCAGCTTGAGCCAATGCCACAGTCCTGCAGCGGTCTGCTCAAACCAGACTAGCAGACGGTCGAGGGTCTCTAGTGCCCACTCCAAAGGATGCTTGATGTAGCCTGTCACGACGGCTTTTGTTTCAATGTATGAAGGGTATGAAGACTGCGTCGAAGATGAAGTTTGCGCCGCAGATGAAGACCGATCCGTCGCTAAGGTTGAACTAGAAGCCTCGGGTCTGGCAGGGGGAGCAAGGTGGGAGGTTGGATTCGAGGCTAGGGTTAGATTCGAGGCTAGGGTTAGATTCGAGGGCAAGACTGGATTCGACTGCGGGGGGGAAGGCAGGGTTGGATATGGATCAATGGCAGAACTTAGATCTCGCTGGCTCTGGATCGACAGGTTGGGACTGCGATCGCCCCGAAGGGCAAGGCTGGCGCTTTGTCTAAGTCTGCGAAAAATACCGCCGCCCAGACTTTTGCAATCGCCCGTTCCAGGGCTGGGGGAAAGCACCGCTGGGGACGCATGCGGCACCGGGGGCAAGGGGGAGTGAGCCGGAGCATCGGGGGCCGAAGTTTCGATCGCCCGAGGTTTGATCAATCCGAAAAACGCTGCCGCACGCCGAATCAGATCACCCAGTTGCCCCGCATCAACGCGTTCTCCGTAGGTCGCTTCGAGCGTGCTTAGGGGCACATCCAACGAGTCGAGGGCCGCGAGGGCAAATTCCCGGCGTTGAGCTGCGGTCCAGTCGGCAAAGGGAAGGGCCGGTGCCGGAATTTCTGCTGGGGGAAGCTGCATTTCACGGAAGAGATTCGCCCCGAGGGCAACGGGACTGCGCTGCATCCAGCCCATCAAATCGCGGCACCAACGCACCACGGGGAAAAGGGTAGGGCGATCGCCCTGGGGCGGCAAGGGCTGCTGGCGCTGGCGCTGGTACTGGAGCAACTGCCGACGCTGGTAGGCAAATTCTGCGACTTCCTGCACAATCTGTTGCTGCAATTCCCACTGTTGCTCGGAGGAGATCGGCACAAGGCGGTTTTGGTTGTCCACCAAAACCAGGGCTCGATTGCCAAGGCTGCTGGCGATGCCGCGAATGTGGGTTTGGGCAGGGGTCAGTTCGGTCGCGGCACATTGGGCGAGGGCCGCGTCGGGGAGGTCGGCCCCCAGAACGGAACTGGAGGGTGCGATCGCCCCCGCGCCACTCACCGCCAAAACACCGGCATCCTCCTCGGCCCCGGTCAATTCCCACAGATCGGCAGGCTCAAAGGCCGCTGGGGCTAGAGGAAGAGCGGTTGTCGTTGGAGTTCTGGGGGTTTCTGGGCTGAGGGTTTCTGGGCGGCTGGCTCGAAGATTGGTTGGCGCGATCGCCCCAAGGGTCAGCCCCTGAGCTGGGTTCCCCTGGCTGGTCATCGCGCGATCGCGCCTTGAATCGCGCCTTGATCTGCCAGCATCTGGGCTCTTTTCAGCACATTTTTCAGCGGCTGATCGGCGGATTGCGTCTCCGGCGGCTGGATCAGCTGACGCGGAGCCGCCGCCGCCCTGCCCATCTGCCGCCCGACCACCCGACTGGCTTGAAACGCGACATACAGGGGATAGAGCAAAATCTGGGCACCCCAGACCAGACCCGTGCGGGCCTGACGTAAGCCGCGAGCGGTTTGGGACTGAATCTGTTGCGCCTGTTCAACCAGGTAGTTGAGCAAGCGGCTCTTGTACCGTCCAGCAGCCATGGCGTCGTCCTTTAACAGGGGTAGGGACGAACCGCTGTTCGTCCTGGGTCTGGAATATGAGCTGAAAACGTTAATCTGCAAAGCGAATCTGCAAAGATTGTAGCGCTGCTTTTCCCTTATCCTATGGTCGCCTCTTCCGATTCAATGTTGTCTGGAGCGTTGTCTGGAGCGTTATCTGGAGCGTTATCTGGAGCGTTATCTGGAGCGTTATCTGAAGCCCAACAATCTGGAGCTCAGTCTTGGGTGGAAGGGCTGGCCTACTTACATCGGTTTAGCCAAATCGAACTGCAGCCTGGTTGGAGGATGCACGAGGGCGAGCTGGCGATCGCCTCGACCTCCCCAGAATACGTCCCCACCGCCGCCGACTGGCAAAATTGGCCCACGGCTCCCTTCAACGACCGCCGTCACATCGTCTGGGAGGCAGGCAAACAAGTGCTTTGGCTCGGCCAGCGGTTCAGCGTCCCGGCAACCCTCTTCGGCTACGAAGTGCAGGATCATCAAATTCGCCTCGATTTATCTTGGTGGGCAGACAGCGCGCAAATTTTTGTCAACGGAAATCGGGTTCAGACCGGCGATCTATTTGATTGCGTCACCAAATTGCGTCTGGCGGAACGGGCGGTGCCGGGTCAGGTCTTTGAGATTGCCATTCGGTTCACCAGCCCAGGGCACGATCGCGGGGCGCTGGTGCTGTCGCAGATTCGGTTTGAGGCGATCGAGCCTGGGGCTTGTCCAGAGCCCGGTTTTGTCGCAGACGAATTGGCGGTGCTAGGTTGTTATTTACAGACCTTTCAGCCCGAGTCCCTAGGTACGTTTGAGGCGGCGTTGGTGCCGTTGCGTCGCTTCTGGGGTCGTCCTGGGGCGGAGGATTGGGCCTCTGGCGCGCCACTTATCGAAGGATCAGATCCTGGAAGATCAGACCTAGACCTAGACTTAGACCTAGAGTTAGGCCTAGGTGCTGCAATCACACTGGTTGAGGCTTTGGGGCAAGTGCGCGATCGCCTCCTTCCCTTTTCACCTTGGCTCAAGCAGCGCCAAATCTCCCTGCTCGGCCACGCCCACCTCGACATGGCTTGGCTCTGGCCCGTGGCCGACACCTGGGAGGCTGCCGAGCGAACCTTTGAGTCGGTACTACAACTTCAGGAGGAATTTCCAGCGCTGATCTTCGGTCACTCTAGCCCTGCGCTCTACGCTTGGTTGCAAGTACATCGCCCTGTACTTTGGCAGCGAATCAAAGACGCCATTGTCGCAGGCCGCTGGGAGGTGATTGCGGGGCTTTGGATTGAACCCGACTGTATTTTACCCAACGGTGAATCCCTGATTCGCCAAGTGCTCTACGGCCAGCGCTACATTGAGAAGGCCTTTGGGGTCAAAAATCGTGTCGCTTGGTTACCAGACACCTTTGGCTTTTGTCACCAGTTACCCCAGATTCTAAAACAGGGTGGAATTGATTACTTCGTGACCGAAAAGCTGCTCTGGAACGATACGACGAAGTTTCCCCATCAACTGTTTGATTGGCGATTGGCCTCGCCCAGCCTCGACGGATCGCCCGACAGCAACACCCTCACCAGCTACATGTCTGCCCGCATCGGCACCCAAATCGACGCCGTACAAATGGCCGAATACGCCTGCCAATGGGAGGCCAGCACCGGTATCCTCGAATCGCTGTGGCTTCCCGGTGTGGGTGACCACGGCGGCGGCCCCACCCGAGAAATGCTAGAGACCGCGCAACGCTGGGCGCGATCGCCCTTCTTTCCCCGCCTCGAATTCACCCAAGCCCATGATTATCTCGATCGCATCACCCAATCCCCGGCTCCAGCAGATCCAAACCATGCCCCAAGTCCCACGCCCCCACGCCCCACTCCCCATCTGGAATCAAGACTTATATCTAGAATTTCATCGCGGTTGCTACACCACCCATGCCGATCAAAAACGCCACAACCGACAAGCAGAAGCCTTGCTCTACCAGGCAGAACTGTTTGCGGCATTGGCCACGATCGCCACCGGCGCAACCTATCCCAAAACTGCGATTGAATCACTCTGGAAAAAGGTGCTGTTTAATCAGTTTCATGACATCCTACCTGGCTCTTCGATTGCCGAAGTGTTTGTCGATGCCAATCGGGACTGGGACTGGGTAATGCGTGAGGGACAGGCGTTGCTGGGGGAGGCCTTGGGGCGATCGCCCACCGAATCGAGTGTTCCGAGCCAGCTTTTCCTGCGGCTGAGGCCTTTGTCGTGTTTAATCCCTTGAATTGGACGCGATCGGGTGTGGTGGCCATGCCAGAAAGCAACGCTGGAGAAGTTTACATCTGCGATCGCCCCAACAAGCCCCTAACGATCCAACACACCCAGCGAGGCCAATGCCTCATCGCCATCGATGCAGTTCCCAGCGTTGGCTACCAAACCCTCGCATTACGCCGTCGGGACGGATCTGAATCACCCCGTCGCGACGAACCGCCGTCCGACCCGATGGGATGAGTTTAGAGAATGAACATTTGGCGGTGGTCATTAATGGGCAAACGGGAGATTTAGTGAGTATTTTTTCCAAAAAGCTCGATCGCGAACTACTCAGTGGCCCCGGCAACCAACTCCAGGCTTTTCGCGATCAGGGCCAATATTGGGATGCTTGGAACATCGACCCAGACTACGCCAATCACCCGCTCCCCCCGACCCAACTGGTCAGCATCGACGCGATCGAACGAGGCCCGATCGAATGGCGCACCCGAGTCATTCGTCGGCTCGGCGCTTCGCGGTGTCAGCACGACTATGTGTTGCATCGGCATTCAGATACGCTTTACATCGAAACCCAGATCGATTGGCAGGAAGATCACGTTTTGCTCAAGGTTGCGTTTCCACTGACCCTAGATGCCAGCCACGCCACCTATGAAGCGCCCTGCGGCAGCATCACCCGAACTACCAATCCCCAAACTGAGGCCGAAAAGGCTCAGTGGGAAGTGCCTGCCCTGCGCTGGGCCAATTTAACTGACGACTCGGGGGAGTGGGGCGTCAGCTTGCTGAATGATTGCAAATATGGCTACGACGTCCAGCCCAGCCAGCTGCGGCTAACGCTGTTGCGATCGAGCAACTGGCCCGAAGTCGGATGCGACAGAGGCCACCAAACCATGACCTACGCCCTCTACGCCCACCGGGGCACCGTCAGCACCAGCCAAACCGTCAAACGTGGCTACGAGTTGCAGATGCCACTGCTGGTTCATTCGATTCCAAAACTATCCACCCGTGGGAACGAACCGCCGTTCGTCCGTCGCCCAGACACCCACACCCATACCCACACCCACACCCCAGGACTTCCCAGCCAAGCCACACTACTCAGCTTGGGTGCCAACAGCCTGGTACTCTCGGCATTCAAACAGTCCGAGGCAGACCCAGGTCAGTGGATTGGTCGCTGCTATGAGGCAACCGGCCAGCGATCGCACCTGACGCTCTCGAGCGACTTGGGGCTGCGACTGGGCCTGCGGGTCAACGGACTGGAAGATGCGATCCTTCAGAGCGGGGCGGGGCTAATCGCTCCTGCAGAGGTCGAGATTTTGCCGTGGCAAATCCAGGCCTTCCAAATTAAACCCACGTTCTCTTCGTTAGTACAAACCCAGCAAGGACGAACCACCGTTCGTCCGGCTGTTTAGACCGTTGACGCCACAAGCTAGAAACAAGCTGCATTCGTCCAGTCGTTAGACCTCGGGCGATTAAGCCTGACATGCCTAGACCTTAATCCTCATGGTCATCAAACGGATCGGCCAGCTGCTTCGCTGGGGGACCAAAGGCAGTGTAGACCGCGAACGCCGTCATCAAAATCACAGCCGCCGCAATACCAATGCCCAACTGAAGCGCAGAAGATTCCATGGGAGCCCCTCTTGGGTAAAATAAAACTGGTTCCACTCAATTGTAACGAAACAGTAACCAAAACGCTGCCATCGAACAAACCAGTCGCCCTCAGCTCATCCGGGAATTGCAGCCTAGACGCGCGGGGAATTCGGTCAAAATCAATCTAGCTGCCCTCTAGCGCGGTTATCCACGCTGTAGGATACTTGAGCATAAGAATGATTAAAATCAATTTTTACGCTCTAATTCAGCAAAGGTAGCCATGGCACAGAGAACTCGACTGGGAGATATCCTGCGACCCCTCAACTCCGAGTACGGCAAAGTCGTGCCGGGCTGGGGCACGACGCAACTAATGGCCGTTTTCATGCTGCTGTTCTTCGTCTTTTTGCTCATCATCCTCCAGATCTACAACTCCTCTTTGGTTTTGAACAGCTTCGATGTCAACTGGATGGACGGTACTCAGTAGAGACCACACCTGGTATAGACCGTACTTAGTGGAGAGCAGTACTCAGTAGAATAAATTCGGCAGAGTTAATTTCGCCCTGGGTGTTGAATCTCCATCGAGATGGTTAGAGTGGGCTGGGTGATGCGATCGCCCAGCCCGTTTTTGTTGCCCCCCCAAAGATTCGGAGAATTCCCATGAACATATTTGGTGTCGGCCTCCCAGAGATGGCGATCATTTTCGTGGTGGCCCTGTTGATTTTTGGCCCCAAAAAACTACCCGAAATTGGCCGCAGCCTTGGCAAAGCGATTAAAGGCGTTCAGGAAGCCTCCCAGGAATTCCAAGATGAACTGAAGAAAGAAACAGAGGCGATCGAGAAAATTGCCAAAACCACGATGGAGGCTACCCTCGATCCGAAGCCACCCGCTCCAGAGCCCCAGGCGATCGCCGCCGCCATCGACGGGGCGGTAGAGGGTCAAGCTTTAGAAACGGTCGAGGCCGAAAAAGATGCACCTGCCTAGGCTTAAATTGCCTCAGCCGCGCTGCCATTCGCCCAAAGATTCCCATGCCAGAGATTCCATGCCAGAGATTCTATGCCAGAGACCACCCCTGTCAAACCCAAGCTGATCGTGGGCCTCGGCAATCCCGGCACAAAGTACGACGGGACACGCCACAACATTGGGTTTGAGGCGATTGATGCCCTCAGCCGTCGCTGGTCAATTGACCTCGCGGATACCAAGAAATTTAAGGGTTATTTTGGCGAAGGGCCTGTGCCTCGGGCGGGCAAAATGCGCCTGCTCAAACCCACCACCTACATGAACCTCTCGGGGCAGGCGATCCGGTCGGTCTTGGATTGGTACAAACTAGAGCCCGAGTCGGTGCTGATTATCTATGACGATATGGACTTGCCGACCGGGCGACTGCGGCTACGGCTCTCGGGGTCGGCAGGGGGACACAACGGCATGAAGTCTGCGATCGCCCATCTCAGCAGCCAAGACTTTCCACGCCTACGAATTGGCATTGGATCTCCTCGGGAGGGCGATCGCAAGGGTGAAACCATTTCCCACGTTCTAGGGCGATTTGCGCCAGAAGAGAGGCCACAAATTACCAAGGTTCTGAAGCTAGTTGTAGAGGCGACAGAAATGGCCCTAGACCAGGGCTTCGAGAAAGCCATGAGCCTTTACAACACCAAAGCGGTTGTGTCAGGTTGAGGGCATTCTTTGCTGCGAACCCTCAGAATCAGAATGTCTCGTCTGCCTTCAACCACGGCCCACGTTCGCATCACCCGACAGAGTTGGCAAGATGGACTGCTCGAAGGGGAAGTCCAAGCCAATCAGTTTCAGTGGCGGTTTCAGTGGCGGTTTATCGATGGCGACCTGGTGGTTGAGCCATCCCTGGGCCGAACCTTGATTAAGGATGCCCTGAACCGATTTTTGGTACAAAAAGACTATCAGCTCGAGCCCGGCGGAGATTATTGTTTTACAGTGCGGAGCAAATTCTAAAGCCCCAAATCCCCAACACCCGAATTCTCAACCCCCAAATTCTCAACCCCCAAATTCTCAACCCCCAAATATCGCTCCACTAGCAAAATGGCGACGATATCATCGATGGGCCGAGGCGGTTGTCGTAGGCCCTGGGGCAACAGCCGCTGAAGCCCTTGAGGTGGAAACATATGCCAGTAGCGATCGCGGGCCAACAAGGTCGTGTTGCGCTCATCGACGGGGACAATTTCTGGGAAGGGCTCTGCAACCAGCTCCGATCGCAGCCGCTGCTGCCACTGTTTTGAGGTGGTCTGGTTGCCGATGATCAAGGTTGCGATCCTAAAGCGCTGGAGGATTGCTTGGATATGGGCGATCGCCTCCCCCGCCATCACCACGTCATGGCTCAAAACCTCATTTCCGGGGGGGCCAGAATCATCCAGGCCGGATTGCACCAACGCCAATCCGCATTTATCCCGACCCGGATCGAACCCCAGGAGCAGTCTAGTTGCCATCACGCTTGCCTATGTTTCCAAGGTTGTCGAGATTGTCAGTACTATCCCTGTTGCCATCATTACCACTGCCGCCAGCATTGCCGCTGCCATTACCGCCGCTACCATTCGCCTCTGGCGACAGTGTGCGATCGCCCGTGCGAAACACCTCCTGGCCATCGCGCAGCGCCACAAGATCAATGCGCAAGGGGCCTGCCGTATAAACTGGCACAGACGTTACGGCTTGCAGGCTAACCAGGCCTTCCATTTGTTGGAGCCGTTCATAGAATTGCACCAGACTCGCCACCCCTTCGTCACCAATCAGAGTCTGCTCTGAAACAATTCCGGCGCGAACCGCCCGGAAGCGCGAGGCCTCCAGGAGCAGGCTGATGCGATCGCGAATTTGTCCAGCTTCCATGGTTTCGGGATTCACAGAAGTTGTGGCCAAAATTGCATTTTCTGCAAAAATTACTTGGTTCGGCACCACCTCCGTAAACACCAAGATATTCTTCTCGCCGCGCACATAGTTACCGGCAGACAGAATCCGCACCACATATTCCCGGCCATCTTCGATTTCCCGCCGCACCCGATCGACATCGGCTTGGGTGACCTGGATCGTCGGGACTTGGCTATCTGGTTGCACGCCGGGAC
>JAAUOP010000110.1 GCA_012034805.1 Synechococcales cyanobacterium CRU_2_2
GGCGACAGCATCGATTGTTACTGAGCCAGAAGAGTTTTGGGGATTATTTGCACGGGGCGGATGGGGCGATCGCCATGGCGGGCACAGCAACGGAGCAATGTGTTGGCCTCGGGAAACCCGCGTTTATTTTGCCGGGAAAAGGCCCGCAGTTTAATGCTCAATTTGCCGAAGCCCAAACGCGACTATTGGGGCCATCGGTGATTCGGGTTGAACAGCCGTCGCAAATGCCCCAAGCACTCCAAAGCATCCTGCGAGATCCGGAACGGTTGCGGCTGATCGAAGAAAATGGTCGGCGACGCCTCGGTGAGGCCGGAGCCGCCCAGCGCATTGCCCAACATCTCAGCCAGTACGTGGGGGGAGGCATTGCCGCCCAGTCCACCCAGTTCGCCCAGCCCTCACCCAGGCCACAACACCAGCCCTAGGAGGCGATAGATGACTGTTGGTACTGGGTGGCGACCACCTCATAGGACTTCTCTGTCTGCTTGGCCAACTTCGCCCAGCTAAACCGCCCCTCCAACTCCGCGTAGGCACGCTGCACCAAACGTTGGGTATCGACCCGATGTTCCAGCACATCCAAAATGCCTTGAGCCAACGATTCCACATTGCCCCGTTCCGTCACAATGCCCGTCTCACGATGGCGCACCACCTCCGGCAGCCCTCCCGCATCCGAGACCACCAGAGGCACCCGCGCCGCAAAACTTTCTAGGGCGACAATCCCAAAAGGCTCGTAGAGACTCGGAAAAACAGCACAGTCTGCGATCGCCTGGAACCGGTCGAGATCCTCTTCCGACATAAACCCGGTGAACACACAGCGATCGGCGATCCCCAACATCCGTGCCTGGCGCTGCAAATGATCCGTATTACCGCCCCCAATAATCACCAGCTTGCCTTTGAGCTGGTGTAGCACTCTGTGGGCCGCATTCAACAACACCGAAATCCCCTTCTCGTAGGTAATTCGCCCCACGTAGTAGAAGATTTTCTCATCGTCCTCAGCGTAGCGACGCCGAAAGGTGGGGATGTCAAAATCCGCCTGTAGCCGCTTCTTCTCAGCCCGGATCCCGTTGGCTACCACATCGATTGCATTGCCCGAGTAGCGATGGATTGCGCTCACTTCCTGCTGCATATACTGGGTGCAGACAATCACCCGCCAAGAGCGATGGATCAACTCACGCTCGCGGACGTTAATCTGCCACTGGGTGTCGCTATAGATGCCGCCATTGCGGCCATGCTCCGTCGCGTGAACCGTCGTGATCAGGGGCAAATTAAAATGCTGCTGGAGGGCGATCGCCGCGTCCCCCACCAGCCAATCGTGGGCATGAATCAGGTCAAACGCGCCTTCTTTGAGCAAGATCTCGCCGCCGAAATAACCCATGCGCTCATTCATGTGGCCAATCCAGTGGAGAAAATCCCCTGCATCGGGATAGATCGGGGCCCGATAGACATGAATTCCATCCACCAACTCCCGAGTCGGGGCCACCGCCCCGAGCGCAGAATCACAAGCCACCGTCAACAGATGAACTTCATGACCCAGCGTCACCAGCTCCGGATAGAGCTCAGCAACATGTCGGGCAATGCCCCCAACGATGCGGGGTGGAAATTCCCAAGCCAGGACTAATATCTTCATCAAATGCTCTCCTGTGGATGCCTGATCGATGCCGAGGAGCTTCTCAGTTCAGATCACCCGATGCGATGGTCACCCAAAGCTTTCCTCCGATTCCCCTTCAGGCAAATACGGGGATAAAACCGCAAATTCCGCTTGAATTGAGCTGCCTGAAACACAAGATACGTTGTTTGCGTATGCTCCACTACAGCTTACTCCCACCATTGTTAATTCATCATTAAATATTTAGGTCTTTTTGATGAAGTCTGCGCTGATCCCCGTACGGAATGCTTGCCAGTGGGAGAGAGCAGCAGGGTCAGAGCTCGCCTTGGCCTGCATGAGCAGAACGCCGTCTTCCGCCGCGATTAGGCCGTAGCGACCATCCGACAACATTTGATCAGTCCAGTCCACGGCGGTGCGTAGAATGTCTCGATCGGTACCAAAGGCGATCGCATACCGTTTCAGCTGCCATAAGTCCGCCGCCGCATAATCCACCGCCACAATGTTGCCCGCATCGTTGCGCACCTGGAGAGCATAGGGAAACCGTACCAGCTCTCGCCGATTCGAGAGTTGGGGCACCAGCTGGGTCATGGCCGAAACGCTGGCCTCGGGCGGAATTTTTCGTAAAATCTTGCGGACGTGGGCTGCGTGCCGCCACTGTTCGGGCAAGGTGACATAGACCGTGGGGTTAATCGCGTCGGGAATGAGAAACGACAGGGTGCGATTGGGGTTGGAAGTCAGGGTAAAAAAGAGCGACAGGCCGATGCACAGGGCCCAAAATCGACGCAGGCGCAAAGATTTAAACAGTTGGGGATGGTTAGACCACCACAAAATCGTCCCGTAGGCCAACCCTGGCACAATCGTCATGGCGTAGCGAATATTAATTGCTAGCACCGATTCGCCCTTGGCAATCAATAATTTCAGCAGCGGGAACCCGGCGGCCAGCCAAGCGGCGGGGGCGATTGCCGGAACCAAGGCAAACGGCAGCCACTGCCCCAGCAAATACCGCACGGTCTTGTTGACCGGCGTTACCAGTTCCTTCAGCAGCAACAGCGGATTCGACACCATGCCGCCGATGATCTCCAACGTTGAAGCCTCATCATTTTGGGTGTACTGACCAAACCGCTCGAGCATGAAGCGCTTCGACACGTCCGAAGAAAATTGCGGCATGCCCCAATTGGTCAGCACCAACATATAAGTGAGCGCGTAGCCACAGAGCCCGAGTCCCAACCAGGGATGGCGGCGACTGACCATCAAATAGGCCCCGAGGCTAAACAAAATCACCCCCGAGTCTTCGCGCACCCAGGGAATCACGATTGCCATCGACCCATACAGCCACCACCAGCGCCGCTCTAACCCCAACAGCAGCAAAAACACAAACAGCGGAATCTGACAGCTATCGTGAAAGTTGCCGATGGTCGGGCCAATAATGGCATTGGCCGCGTAGAAACTGGTGGCGATCGCCGCCGCCTGGCCTGCCTCCAGATGACAGCGTGCCAGCCGGTAGAGCACCAGCCCCGCAGCGGTCACCAGCCCTACCTGCAAGACCGAAAGCGTCAGGGGTGAAGGAAACAAAACGTAAAGCGGCAGCCAGATCAACAACGCCGGTGTAAAGTGCTGCCCTAGGCGGTGATAGGCCACATCCGGCACTTCCCCGCCATGTACCACGTTGGTCGAAAGCTGCGAGGAGAGAGAACTTTGAAAAAAGCGACCATGGCTACTATTCCAATAGACCTGGTTGAAAATCCCTTGGTCGTAAGTGGAATAAAAACTGAAATAGCGGTTAATGACCAGCAGCAGCGTGATGGAGGCAAAGGCGATCGCCACCCTTGTTACCCACCGATCCGGGCGCTTCCGAAACAGATCCAACATGATGCAAACGAGGAGGACTTCAAAATTTTCCCTAACGCTCTCACAAATCGGCAACCGGCCTCAAACAACACCCTCGAACAATAAAATTTAATATTTTGTTTGTCTTTGGCCAAACAGTGGGAAATTATTAAGTATCTGTAGAGATACAAAGATATTGGGGATAGTTGATGCATCCCTTGGGTCGAGCAAAAATTTGCCAGGATCAAGGTCAAGATGCCCGGAGTGATTATGGAGGAGGTTCCGACCACCACCCTCAACCAGCGGCCAGTGGAACTGATCTTGTTTGTCAAGCATCGCGCTAGAGCTGACAAACAGGTTGGTTTGATCCGCCAGGCGTTGCTAGAGCTGACGGAAGAGAGCAAGTTTGGTCTCAAGGTGGTTCAGGTCTCGGCCCAGCCTCCTCTGGTCGAGCATTTCAAGCTGGTGGCCGTTCCGGCCTTGGTCAAAGCCCATCCCTCCCCCGCCCAAGTGTTGATGGGTGGCGATTTTGCCCGTCAGTTGCGCTACTGGTGGCCTCGGTGGCAGACGGCGATGCAGGAAGCCGCTGCTCAATCTCAAGCTCAAGCTCCAGCGGATCGTCAGCCCGAGCCGGAAAGCTTCGAGCTGGCCGTGGGTGTTTCCGAGCAAGTCTTTTATCTGTCTGACGAGGTTTTTCGGCTCAAACAGGAGAACGAAGCTCTAGGGGAGCAACTGCGATTTCGCGATCGCATCATCGCCATCTTGGCCCATGACTTGCGCAGCCCTCTCACCACAGCAATTCTCGGGATTGAAACCCTAGAAGTGGGGCTCAAGCAAATGTCGCCCGCGACTCCAGACCCTGTTGCCACCGTCCCTGCCGAACCCGTCGCCCTCTCTCCCGAAATGCTGCTGAAACTCGCGCACCAAGCTCGAGGCCAATTGCGCAAGCTCGATCACATGATGGACGATATCTTGCGGGCAGCCCAAGGGGATGGGGATCAGCTGCTGATTCAGCCTCAAAAGCTCAATTTGGGACAGTTGTGCCAAGACGTGATTGCGCAATTGAGCGATCGCCTTTGTGCCAAATCCCAAAGCATTAAAACTGATATCCCCAGCGACTTGCCCCTGGTTTGTGCTGACCCAGAGCGCATTCGCCAAGTGCTTGCCAACCTCTGCGACAATGCCATTAAATACACTCCCGTCGGGGGACAACTTGCTTTGGCCTGTTTGCATCGCACCAGCCAGACTGTCCAAATTAGCCTCTGCGACACTGGCCCCGGCATTCCAGCGGGCGCAGAGGAAACGATCTTTGACGATGCCTTTCGGCTGCCACGGGATCAAAAAACCAGCGGCTATGGCATTGGACTGTCCCTTTGCCGCCGCATTGTTTGTGCCCACTATGGCCGCATTTGGGTCAGCCCCCGTTCGCCCAATGGCAGCTGCTTTCATTTCACGCTGCCGGTTGATTTTTAGGCGGTCTTTGGGCGGTCTTTGGGCGGTATGTTAGACGGTATTTAGACGGTCTTTGGGCGGTCTGAATGGCCGGGTTGCCGAGGCTCAAGTTGCTGGATTGGATGGGCGATCGCCTCAAAATCCAGGGCTCGATGCCGCAACAAAGACGTTTAAAATAACTTGTAAAATGACTTGAGCTCTTGGGTTGATAGTCCTATAGATATCAGTTTCATTAACCTTAGAATTGCAATCTACGTGTTCCTACGAAGCGAATTGAGTCTACCTCTGAACTGCGTGATTTGAATCACTTAGGTGATGGCAAATGTAGGCTACAGAATCAATTCTTTTGTATCGGAAATAACCCTTTGTCCCGATTTGGCCTACATCCTTGAGCGAGGGTGGATCCAAACAACATTCAAGTCAATTTTACTGTTTACGTACCTGCGTGTTATCTTTGTTTTTGTCTTTTACGTGTAATCTTCATCTCAAAGTCACGTTTTTGCGTTGTTCTAGCCTTGAAGAATCAGTCGCAAACAACTTTGCCGTAGTTGTACTGAGGTGGTGCTGTGCGCAGAATGCGACGATGCCTGTAGCATAAAATATCGGTTCTACGCATATGCCGATATCAAATCCTTCGTTTGAATGAAACATTTTTGAGTCCCTCAAACTCCGCTCATAAAAACCAGTATTTCTAGGGAAATATCCCTCTCAGGCAACTGATTTACTGTCATTTTTCCGTAAAAATCACAGGTTTTTAGTTCCGTGGTTTGGCGGATTGAGCCCTTCATCTGGAGTGATAGTTTATTGGTGTGCAAGCCGCTTCCTCTTCAGCAGTGATTGCTCAAAGGCAGCTCAAGGATTCTCTTCACTTTGGTCAAGCTATGTCTTACGAATCAGTACAGTGCCAGGATAATTTGGATAGCGTTGGCGTCTATGAGTGCGAAGTCAACCTCAAATTTCGGATGATTGAGGAGAAGGGCGTCTTGCAAGATCGTGAGCAGCTGTTGAGTGTCCTACTAGAAGCATTTGGCTATGGCGCAGATGAATATCTCGAAGCCATGCATGTTCATGCCGAGGCCCGCCCGCTGCCCGAAACCGATGCATCCCCGGAATTGCGCCGTCAGCTGATCCGGTTGCGGAATTCTCGCGAGTTTCAGTAGAACACCTGGAACGCCTCAAAGGCGAAGGAAGATATCCGGAGGAGATGCCTGAAAAAGATGTGGCTGGGGCATTGACATGGGTTTGCACTGTCCGATACATTAGTAAACGTCGAACAGACCAGGCCCCCATCGTCTAGAGGCCTAGGACACCTCCCTTTCACGGAGGCGACGGGGATTCGAATTCCCCTGGGGGTATATGAAGATAGAAGCCCTGCAAGCGTTTCGACGTTTGCAGGGCTTCCTCGTTTACATCAAACAAAATCTCCAAACAAAAAATCCCCAGCCTTGGCTGAGGATTGTTGAGTCAGGGTGCATCTACCGTCTATTACTACCGGGCTGGAGCGACACATCAGGAAGAATCCGAGGATGTTCTGATTTAGCTGTGATGAATCGAACGACAAGGAGCGATCGCTTCTCCTAAAACCGCTGCTCGTACTCCACCACTGCACGACTTTCCCCCTGCAAATCCGTCGTACCTCGCAGCGTCAGATTGTCGTTGAGCTGATATCTCAGGTTGAACTGGGCGGGCAAATCTACGGTAAGGAGCTTAAGTGCTGAAAATGACAGGCTATTGTTGATATTGATGCCCACTTCGCCGCCCAGGGCAAAGACCGAGCTGCGGTTGTCTTGATTGTCGGCTTGCTCTCGCTGATTGCTGGACTCCACCACAGCCGGGAAGAGTCGAACCTCCACTGGGCCGCTGAGGGCATTGTTGAGAGCCGTTTGCAGATTGCCGAGGAGTGCCGACCCTGCCAAGTTCGCGAGGGCTAGGGTGCCGTCGCCGCCGCGTCCGAGGGTATCGACAAAGCCGCCGCCAATCAGGGAAAGAATTTCGCCTTGGTTGCGGCTGGGGCTACTGGCGAGGGTGATGTTGTCGAGCAGGGTGCTGGCTGGGCCATCGACTCGGGCACGAACCCGAACGGTTTGGAGGGTGCCAAAATCTCCGGCATTGGCCTCATCGCTAATTTCGGAGGTGGACGTGGTTTCGAAGAAACTGCGTCTGCGAGAGACTTCTGTCACGGCGGTGACGAGTTCGATCTGGAGGTTGGGATTGAGCCCCTGTTCTGGGTCAAAAATTGCCACATTGCGGCTTTTTCGGGCCAAATTAAAATTGGTTGTGAACAAGTTGACGTTCCCCCGCGTCAGCTGAATTTCGCCATCTAACAGCGGATTTTCCAAATCTCCGGTCAGCTTGAGGCCACCCTCGGCTAAAAAACTGAAGATTGGCTCAGAGGCCACGCGGACGTCTTCACCCAAGATGAGGCTGAGATTGTCGAAGATCGGTGTCCGGATGGGAATGGAGCCACTGCCGATGGGAATGCTGTCGTCGTCGGCGAGATGGTGGTTTGGGCCTCGGCGCTGCTGGGTTCTGGGAGCAGAACTTGGCCTTTTTGAGCATAATTTTGCCCGCCAGTTCTGGACGCAGCGCGGTGCCGCTGACGATGACGTTGCCGTCGGCTCCGCCTCGGTAAAGCCCGCGTAAATCGAGCTTCAGTTCTCGGAAGCCAACATTGAGAGGTTCTTCCGGAGGGGAATTGGGGAGCGATCGCGAAATCGGAATGCTGCCCTTGGCAACCACCAGACCCTTGCTAAAGAGACCTTCTAGGCCTTGGACACGAATGCGATCGCGATCGAACTGAATCTCGCCGTTGACATTTGTGAGTAATTCCCCCGGCAACACCTGGGCCGCGAGGCTGGCATCCCGGAAGATGGCTTTGCCGTCGGCAACGGGGTCGGCAAGGGTTCCACCCACCTTGAGCTGGATTTGTCCTTCTCCTCCCCGCCACTGGATCTGATTTTGAGACAGCAAATCGAGGAAGGCGAGGCCATCATTTTTGACATCAAGATTGAGCGCGAGGCGCTCGTTGTCAGGCTGAACCTTGCTGAAGGGGAGCACATAGGGAATGCTGCCAGAAATCCTCACGGGCTCTAGCTTGGCCGGAGCTTGAGCGGGGTCAAGATTTGTGCTGGCAGAGGTTTGAGACGTTTGAGGTTGTTGGGGATTCGCGGCGGTCGGGCTGGCGGTTTTGGGGGTAATGCCCAGGCTGCCCCCAAAGCCGAGCCGTGCATTGACATAGTTGAAACCGGCCTGCTTGGTTTCGACCGCCGTGCCGTTGAGCTTGCCGTTGGTCAGGTTAATGCTGCCGATCGCCTGGGGGTTATCGGCGCTCCCGGCGACTGTGGCCTGCAAATCGAGCTCTCCTGCGAGGTCTACGGGCAGATCAATAAAATTGCGCGCCAGGGATACCGGCACCCTGTCGGCCCGCAGTTGGCCCGATTGTTGTTGGCCGCCTAGCTGACCCGAGAAGGCCACGACGGCGGTGCCGTCGGTGACGCGAATGGGCAAGAGCGTCAGCAGGCCATCGGCAAATTCGCCTTGGACGCTGACACTGTCGATGTCGTAACGGCCCCAGGCCCAGTCTTGGCCACTGATATTGAAGCTGGATTTGAGTTTGCCCTGGAGCGAGCCTTGGGCTTCGATGCGGCCGCTGAATTGACCGTTCAGGGCGGAGAGGGCGGGATAGCGGGCGGCTTGGCGCTGGAGTGCAGTCTGCTGGGCGACGAGTTGTGTGATTTCGGAGAAGCGCTGGAGCTGGGTGAACAGCGATCGCTCGGGCAGACCCAGCCCCGTGAGGTCTAAATCGGCGGCGGAGCCATAGATCGAACCCTGGAGTCCCTGGGCAATGTCGCCAAACTCGAACCATTGCACCATGCGCAGAAGTCCTTGGGTGTCACCGTTTTGGACGGCGATCGCCAGGTCAAATTTTGGATCTTTGCCCAAAACCAATTCCCCTTTTTCTACGGTGTAGCGCGTTTGCACTGGCTCAGCACAGCGATCGCCCCGCTGTCGTCGGCACAAATCCTGGGTCAGTACCGTGTCGGTCAGTCGCGCCAAGCCATTGGCCAGACTGAACTGCCCAGTGAGCGCCGTGCCCTTGAGTTTGCCGAGGGCCGGGTTGGTAATGGTGAGGTTGCCGCTGGCGGTCAGGGGCGTCAGCTTCAGTTGGGCACTGCCGGAGGCGAGGCCTTCGAGGGGAACGTCGCCCAGGCCGGTGTTGGGCCGAATATTGAGGGCGGCGAGGTTGAATTTTGTCAGTTGGGCGCTGTACTGGTCTGGGGCGGTGCGATCGACTTGGGCTAGGGTTTGGCCGTTTTGCTTGAACAGCAGGTCGCGGGGCATGAAATCGGGATCGAGATTGAGGGCAATGGCATCGCGATCGCCCGCCAGATTCAAATTCACGCCCTGGGGCGTATAGGTCACATTGCCCGTGAGGAAGCTGTCAAATGGCAAATCATTCAGCTGAAACTGGCTGATGCGCAGTTTGCCCTGGGCCTGGATAGCCTCGGGAGCGCCCGCCACCGTGCCATCAAAGTCGGCGAATCCCCGGAGGTTGAGGGCAACGGGAGCCTCACCGCTGTCGAGGGGGAGCGCCTTGAGGTCGTAGCCCCGCGCTGTGACGTTGAGCTTGAGCGCCGTGATGGCGGGGCTGCCGCTGAGGTTGGGGTCGGTGGCGTTGGTTTGAATGCTGCCGCTGGCCTGGAGGCCGGGGGCGGTGGCGTTGGTGACGAGGAGCTGCGATCGCCCCCCATCCCAGCGAATTTGAGCCTTAAGCGGATCTTCGACTAGGGCAATGCCTTGATTAAAGACAACCGTGCCTTGGGCCTCTAGGGTTTTGGCGCTAAAGCCCTGAACCGGGCCACCCAGGGCCAAATTTCCCTGGAGCTTGCCGCGTAAATCGGGCGAAAACTGGTTGAGGCGAACGTCAAAGAGGTTGACTGTCCCCGACCAGCGATCGCCCTGTAACTTTCCCACGCCGCGCACGGTTCCCTCCGCCACCCGCAACAGTACCTCATCCACCGTCACGATGCCGTCAGCAATTTGAGCCACACCTCGGGCCGGATAGTCCGCCGCCGGAGCCTGGAACCGCACCGTTGTTTTGGGGCGATCGACAGGCCCCGAGGTTTGGGTCTGGGCCGTAATCTGGCCCAGTTTGATCGGCAAACCGCCTTCGGTATAGAGCTTGCTCAGGGCATCGCCATCAAGCTCTGTCGCCGTGGTTTTGATCGAGATCCCGCCGCCCGGATTGAGGTCGATCGCCCCACTCCCACTCACCAGCCCACCCGAATTGGGCACCGCCCGGATTTCGCTAAGACCAATTACAGAATCCTTGAACTCAAACAGACTAGAGGCTTCCTTGAAGGGCACCTGATCCACCGTCAGCACCCGACCCGCAGGCCCCTGAGCCCGCACCTTGCCGGTCACAATCGGGCTGTCTGCCATGCCTGTGACGCGCAAATTCTCGGCGGTGGCAATGCCCGCCACCGCCACCGGTAGCTTGACGGCAGCGGTTTCTAGGGCACGGTTGACGTCTAAAGGTTTGAGCTTCGCCGTCAGATTGAGTCCCGTTTCGAGGTGAACCTGGCCTTGGGTTTCGATCTCTAGGGCACCGTAGGTACCCGTGGCGTTGAGGACTCGGATGTCCTTGTCCTGAATGGTGAGCTTGCCCTGGGCATTTTTGACTGGCAGCGGCAGCTGGGGCACCTTGGCCGTCACCCCTCGGAAGGTGGCCTCGCCTGCGATCGCAACATTCGGATCACCCGGCACAAAACTCAGGTCAAGATCCGCATCAATGCGCCCTTCACCAAAAGCGACCACCGGGAAGGGGACTGTTTTTTCCAGCACCCGTTTCATGTCCGCGATCATCAGATCCTTGCCTTTGATCTCCAGCGTGATGCGGGGGGGGTGGAAGGTTTGGCTGGGGCCTGGGGACTGGGCAATAGGATTTGACCCTCGGTGTTGAGCCGCCCCGATTGACCCACCACTTGGCCATCGACCTCGAACTTGAGTGGCTGCCCCTCTGCACCGACGGTCAGTTTCCCCGTGACATCTTCCAAATCGACCGCTGCCGCCACTGTGCCGTTTTTCCCTTGCCAAAAGGGCACAGCCCGAAGGTTACCCCGTCGCAATTTCAAGCTTTTGAGGCCAATCTTCATCGGGCCGTCACTCGGCTCTAAATTTAAATCAGTCGCCGTCCATTCGCCCTGCTGATTTTGCTCTAGATAGATATCGGGATCCACCAGCGTCACATTTAAGTCCAGCGTGCCCCCCGTCAGCAGCAGCTGCAGCGGGTTGAACCGCACGTCCACGGCTTGGGTGGTAACTCGGTCTGTATCGTTTGCGGTAACCGGAATTTCTGAAGGGCCAAATTTAATCCCAAAGGGGCTCACCTGCTCCACCGCACCAATATCCACCGGGCGCTTGAGGATCTTGCCTACCTGTTTTTCCACTTGGGCAGTGAGGTCGGTTTGGACATAGCGCCACATCCACCAGCTGCCTGCTCCGGCAGCCCCGGCCATGACGGCGGCCAGGATCAAAAAAGTACGAAACAACCGACCCAACCCACGTCGAGACCGGCGCTGGGAGTCGGAGGCAGCTTTCGATTGGGGATGGGGCTTGGGACTGTTTTGGGGGGTTTGGGTCATCAAAACCTCACGGAACCAAGAATGATCAGGCCAAAACCGCAAGAATTGCTCGCGCCATTCCTGCGGTCGATAACAAGCGAACCGAACGGATGCTGATCGATCACCTGTCAACCCAACACAGACTTGTCACACCCATGCTAACCAGATACAGGTTAACCAGACACAGGCTAACCAGATACAAGTCTGTCAGATACACACGAATCAGATTGAGAATATTTGGCACTATTCCCATTTTATTTAGGCACGAACTCCGGGTGCTGTCACCCGATAGGTGCGCAAGCCCCCAGGTGTTTTCTCGATTCGTAGTTTCTGGACTCATCGTTTTTGTAGATGCAATTTGGCCCAGTCAGGTTCCCTGCGCCAGGGTATTGAACCCTGAGGGGGTCGGTCAGCGATGTTTGTGTGCCACGCACATGATCGATTGGGCGGCCTCTGGCCCCTCTGGGTCTAGACCCGACAGGTGTTGGCTGAGGCGGGTTTGAGGGAGCGATCGCCCCCGTTCTCCCAAGAAAATCTCTGCTCCGACCTGATGATTGTGGGGATAAAGCTGCACCTCAAAGCCGAAGGGCTCGAGCACACGCCGATAGAGTTCGGCCTCCAGACCCACCCCCGGTTGGCGGTTGTGAATTTCGGTGGCAATGCGCCAGGCCTGTTCTTCGAGGGGAGAGTTCAGCCCTGGCAACGTTGGCCAATGTGTTAGCCAATGGCATTGCTCGAGCCAGAGCCCCCAGCCCTGGCGATGCCAAGCGCTGCGTTGGGGATCTAAGTCGGTGATCAGATAGCCACCGGGCTTGACGAGGCAGGCGGCTTCGCTGAGGACGCGGGCCATGTCGTCGCAGTGGTGCAGTAGAGCGTTGGCCACGACCACATCGGCAATTTCGGAGCGCAGCGGCAGGTGATGGGCATCGGCCAATAGCGCCAGATAGCCGACTTGTTGGGCGCGGCGCAGGGCTCCGTAGCTGATATCGACGCCGATCAATGTGGCGGGCTGGCCACCCAGGGCCGCGAACAAATTACCAGGGCCACAGCCCAAATCCACCACGACTTTGTCATTCCAGCCGACGCCGAGTTCGAAGGGGTTGGCGTTGAGGCGGCGCAGGGCCTGGTGCCAGCGATCGCAAAATGCTTTCCCCCGATGGGCTTCGTTGAGATATTTTTTGCTCCAGCGCGGGTGACCAAAGAAATAGGCATTGGCCAACATGGCTTGGCTGTAAACGGGCAGGGGGGCGATCGCAATCTCCGCCGGATCGCGCTGCACCACCACCTGGGGCTCCAGGTAGGGCCAGAGACGTTCGATCGGACTGGGGGGCGGTGGCTCGGGCGTAAACCCAGATGCAAACCCAGGCGCAAACCCAGACGTAAACCCAGACGCAAACTCAGTGGTAAACCCAGACGCAAACTCAGTGGTAAACCCAGATGCAAATCCGGCGATTGATCGGGGCGAAACCGTCGGCGAGAACGTTGGAATCGCTCGGGCGCAAGCCGCGAGTTGCTCTGGGGCAGAACGTTCATCAGCCGTGACCTGTTCATTAGCCGTGACCCGGTCGCCCAGGGTTACCCATTCATCCGGTGTGGCCAGCTCACCAGCCCGGTGAGAATCAAAGGAGGTCAGCATCTGCGAGGCCCAAGGAAAGAGGTGGCAAAGGGAAGTCCTGACAGTCTAAAGCTCAAGATAGTTTTTTGTACTATCTACCTGGCTTTAGTTTATCGGATTCGTTTAGATATGGGTAGGTGCTTATTGACCCTAGGCTTCCCGCATGGACTCTTTGGGTAACAGTTTGGATAACGGTCGATCGCGCACTTCTGTTTAACTGGCCCAAGGCGTCGGGTAGCCCAAGTTGCGGTTGAGCGCGACCCAGTGTTCCATATTGCGCAGAATCGACTGCCAGAGGCCATAGCCCTCGGGGCTCAGGTGAATGCCATCGGTGGTGAGTCTGGCATTGAGGTTGCCCGCTTCGTTGGTGAACTGGTTGTGGAGATTGAGGTAAGTGACGTTTTCTTGGCGGGCGATCGTGGCCAGTTGGGTATTGATCTGGCGAATGCGATCGTTGGAGACTTGGGGCGTATCCGTCGGCAAAATCGACTGGACAAATACTTGTGCCTTGGGGTGATTGGCCCGGAGCTGCCGCATGATCCGCTGGAGATTGCCCAGGACTTCCCTGTCTGTCGTGCCATTTTTGAGATCATTCACCCCTGCCATCACGTAGATACTGCTGGGGCTGGTGTCCTTAAAGGCCGAAACACGCTGCAAAATGCCTCGTGTCGTGTCGCCAGAAATCCCTTGGTTGAGCCAAATTTGGGAATGGGGCAGCGTTTGCATTGGCAGCCATTGACTCAGGGAGTCGCCAAGGACAATACTGAGGCGATTGTTGCCCTGGCCCTTGCTGACGGCGCGCGCTTCGATCGCCAAGAGCTGAGTCCACTGTTTGTAATCAGGGTGGGCTCTGGTGTTCAGCCACTGGGCCCGGAAACTGTCGGCGGGCAGGCGAGTATAAAGACGGCCCGCTTTGATCGCAGCTAGGCGCTGGTAGTAGAGCTGTGGGCCAGAGCGCGGCCCCAGGCGGCTCGCGGCGGGGACGGTCGGGAAGCTAGAGGTCGTTGAGCCCGAGACCGGGCGGTTGATCAGGCTGGGCTGGGGGTTTGGGACAGGGCGATGTTCCCAGTAGAGCGGCGAGGTGAGCTTGGAGAGGGCCTCACTCGCGGATGAGGCACGGGCGACGAACAGGGTTTCCTCGGCTGAAATCTTAGAGGCCAAGGTCGGGGCCGGTCGGGAAGATTCGTCGCAGTTTTTGGGACTGCGTGGGCTGGCGGTCGCTGAGCTAAACTCCGCCCCAGAACGAGAAAGCGCAACCTGCTGAAGAGCCAAGCTCTGATGGGCTAAGGCTTGAGCGGCAATGGGCTGATAGACAGATTTGTAGGAATGATGCTTGGCTTGGCTGCTGACTTGGTCGATCGCAGCGGGCCCTAGGTCCAAGGAGACTTGCTGTTCCGCCGCTTGCATTTTCGCCACCATCGCGGCGACAAGGCACAGATCACTCATGGAGTTTTGAAGTAGGAATCTATTCGGTCTCTTCTACTTCTCGTTCTCCGGAGGGGTGTATCAGGATGGTCTGGGCAAACCGCAGGAACATCTGAAAAAAGGCGGGCGAGGGGACACCGCCGCTGAAATGTGTTCCTGTCACATCCTGTGTTCCTAAGGGTTAGACTTCACCCTGGCGAGGGTGAAGTTCCCAGATTCATCGCAAATTCAGATCGGCTTTACCTTGAGGATAAACTCCGGAGACAGGCTAACTTCCGGCCAAATGCTCTAGGGTCGGTGTGCCCAAACTGGTGTCTTCAATCCGACCATAGAACGCATGGTTCTCGGGCGTGGCGATCGCCCCCAAATTCAAAATCCGCGCCCCGGTTTGAGCCACCGGATTGACACTCCGACCAATCACAATGCCATCAAATGGAGCCCGATATTGACAAATCATTTCCCCAAAAATGCTGTGTTGCTGGGCCATGACCGTGTTGACCTGAATAATATCCGTGGGCTTGGGAAACACCTCGAGCAGGCCACCGCGATCGGCGTAGATCCAATTCGACATCGTACAGAGCACCGGCGGTGGCCCCGGACTCAGCGGACGACGGGGCAGCATCCCAATTTCGGCCATCACCCGGCGCACACCGCTGAGCGAAGCTTTGATATGGCGAGGCTGAAACACCTGCGGGTCGCCAATTTCCACGGTGATTGAGGGAATGCCGAGTTCCATGGCCGCACCGCGCAAGGTGCGATCGGACGGCGGATTGTGCAAGATAATTTGGGGCCGCTGTAAATAGGCCATCTTCGCCGTAATCTCCTGGGTCATGTCGGCCCGCACGTAGAGCGAATTGATGTTGCCAAAGCTGGCCGTGTGCAGATCAATCAGATATTCAAACCGGCGGACAATGCGGTCAATAAAGCGGTAGGCGTAAATTTCTGCAATGTTGCCATTGGGCTTACCGGGCATGACGTGGTTCATGTCGCTGCGATCGTCAAAGGTACGCTCGTGGTTGAGGTAGGCAGGCACATTCACCACCATTACGCCCACCACCGTGCCGCGCAGCGCTTGCAAATCCAGGGTCTCAAACAGGCGATGAATCACGGGAATGCCGTTGAGTTCGTTGCCATGCAAGGCAGCAGTGAGGCCCACGATGGGGCCAGGGTGCTTACCCCGTCCGACGATCACTGGAAGCCGGAGCGATCGCCCTAAGCCATCATGGATCAAATCCACCATCAGCTTGGTGCAGGTTCCCTGGGGCCACTGCTCTAGATCGAGTTCATCAACAACATAGGCACCGGGAAAGTCTAGGGACGGTCGGCTACTCATCAGGACCTATCACTGGCAAATATTACTGGCAAATATCACTGGCAAATATTACTGGCAAATATTACTGGCAAATATTACTGGCAAATATTACTGGCAAATATTACTGGCAAATATTACTGGCAAATATTACTGGCAATATTCACTGGCAAATATTACTGGCAAATATCACTGGCAAATTATCACCTGGACG
>JAAUOP010000017.1 GCA_012034805.1 Synechococcales cyanobacterium CRU_2_2
AAGTGATGTTCGGAAGTGCGATGACCCCGCTTCTGCTCCCTAACGGTCGCGCGGGAGGGGATTTTGTATCTCATCCCTGAAGAGAACGAGGATTAAAATCCCCTCCCGAACCCACCCCATCAACTAACCGTACCGCCCCATGACCTGCGACAAAACCTTGTAGCCCTCCTGGGATTTCCAGGCGTGGTTGTCGCTTAGTTCTAGGGTTTGCTTGACCCACTGAAGATTGTGCTTTTTGGCAGCGGTTGATTTTGCACCAGTTTGTTTTGCGTCGGCTCGTTTTGAGCCCTCGTTTTTGCGCTTTGCCATACAAGACCTGCTTTCAAGACCTATTCTTCACGGGGGAGTCGCGGCAACGGATACAGAAGCCGTGCCATGGACAAACCGCTCACGGCATGGAACAGCAGCCAAGAGAATAGCCCACCGGCTCCGATGACCATTAGCTTAGACCAAAAATCGTAGCTCGAATGGCTCGTGACCAGCGGCGTGACCCAGCGATCGCTGGCGGCCATGCCCAGTCCCCAGCTGAGCATCCCCCCAAATACGCTGACCAGAACCCACTCGTAGGCACGAGGCACCGACAGGCGAATCGTGAGCCATTGCACGAGGGCAATACAGAGCAGGCTAAACAGGAGACCAATGCTCGTCGCCACAAAGGGAATTCCCTGACCAATGACGAAGCTTGTGGTTGGATTTAACACCAGGGGTGCGAGGGTGCTATCCAGTAAGAAATGTACGCAGAGGGTGAGTAAAAAACCTAGCATAAAGCCCATCATCGTAAACCAGCGCCAGCCGCCGATCGATCGCACCCAGCGGCGCAGCACACGCGTTTGAGCATCGCCTAGCAAGAGCCCCAACAGCGGAAAAACCACTGCGAGACCCGTGACGGTCAAAAGCAGCACACCTGCTTCACTCAAGCGATTGAACAGGCTAAAAATAATGAGAAACACCAAGCCAAACCCGATCGCCGCGATCAAGCTGGTGATTAAGGTCGAGGCCCAAGCAGCTCCTTGCCACTGGAGCCAGATAGTCGCAATTTTCGGCCAGATACTGGGTGGAGCGCTAGGGGGATCGCTGGGTTGATCCTGGGCCTGAGATCTGGGCTGACTCTGGCTGAGCGACTTGGGAGCAGTAGAACGGGGCGAGCGCCCCTCATCCTTCCCCGAGAAGATTTCAAACTCCCCTTGGGCTAGGGTGAGCAATGACTGCCAACCCTTTGCGGTTCCCTGCTGGCGTCCGTAGACTTCCACCTGCTGAATGGTGGGGGAGGCTAGCTTGGTCAAGGCTTGTTGGAGATAGGCCAAGGCTGCAGCTTGTGTCGGTTCGATTTTGGCCTCGAGCAACAAACGCAAGCAGGTGCCCTGACGAGACGCAAGGGCTGTGATGCCTCGGCGCTGCAATTGATGATTGATCAGCTGGGCGATCGCCTGGGCGTTGCCCGCTTTGGCCAGCTCAATTAATCGAGAATTAGACATGGCAAGAGACAGGGGGAACCCGATTGTAATCAGCGGAGTGATTGTGATCAGCGGGGTGAATCAGTCGCGATCGCTCCTGATTTTAAGGGGTTAACCCAGGTCAGTCATCTGCAGAAAGTCTAAAGTTGAGAGGGTTTTGCGATCGCGCCCAATTACCGCGCCCAATTATTAGATCTCTTGCATGAAGAGAAACAGCCCCTCATCCCCCAGCCCCTTGCTCCCAAAAGAGGAGAAGGGGAGCAACCTCAAAGGCACCTCAAAGTCCCTCTCCCCGGTGGGAGAGGGACTTTGGGTGAGGGTCTTGATTGGTGCCAGAGGTCTATTGATATTCTAAACGTCACTCATCTTCTCAAATGCGTTCGTGCTCCAACAGCCATATTCATGCTCCAACAGCCATATTCATGCTCCAACAGCCATATTCATGCTTTAACAGCCATTGGCATCCGGATCCACCTGAGCACTTCCTCCGGCGGGTGTAGCACAGCGGAGCATGAAGATATATGGATCTTCCACGGGCAATTCGCGATAGAACTCACTGCGGGTATTCGAGACCGAAATAAACCGCTCGGAAACCGGGCCAGCCGGTGCATATTGCAACGCCACATCGTAGCCCCAAAAGCGTTGGGGGGCTCCGTAGTAGCGAATATTTTCCGCATCATCGTCCGGGGCCGCACCGGGTTCCCAGGAATCCTGGTCGAAGGGGCCGGTGGCGGAGGTACTGAAGTTAAGCTGGATCAAAGAACCCGAGATGTAAAGGTCTTTCCAGCTCTCCATAAAACGCGGGAAATTGTGCAATCCACCATAGGACTGGCCACCCCGAGAGGGCACAATACCGCTGACAATGACGCCATTGATGAAGGTGTCAGATGACACATTTCCGCTCGTTCCTGCGCCATCGATGGCTTGGAATGTGCGATCGCTTGTGGCCACACCTGTGCTGACCTCGCGGCCATATTCGACCGATCGATTAGCACCAGTACAAAGTTGGTTATTGCTCACGGCGGTGAAGTCTGGTTTGAGGCAATAGAGGGGAAAACCACGGGAGGAAAATTTGATCGGGCTGGCATTGTTAACGTCATTGGAGACGATGCCATTTTCTCGAATCCAGGGCAAGTCTGTATCGTTGTTGCGCCGGAGCCCGTTGAACGAGGCTGCACCATTGTCCCGGATGCCTCGGGTGGCTGTCCCTTCGTTAAAGTCTTCGGACAAAATGGCGATCGCATCGGCGATGATTTCGGCAGGACGCCAAACATCATCGCGATTGGCAAAGTTGGGATTTAGCGTCGTGCGCTGGTAGAAGTTCTCCCAGGTGTCTTTGTTGAGAATCTCGGTAAATTCTTCTTGGGTATGCCAGTTGAAAGAGTCATTGTCGGCTTGGAGGTAAACCGGGTTGTCTGAAATAAACGAAACACCTCGCAATTCTGGCTCTGCAACCGTTCCCAAGATCTCATCAGATCCATCTATGCGTCGCAGATCCTTGCCTTTTCGGAGGCGGAAGCCGTGGGGGCGGCGATCGGGATCGGGGTAAAAGTCAACGGGTTTTGGGCTAATACCAGTGCGGGGGTTGACGGGCGGATCCTGGGGAGTACCCACGGCGTTCATGCGGTAGCTGGGCACAGCGGCAGCGTTGGTGACGATCGTTAGCCAGTTGCTGAGCCAAGTCGCATAGTCGTGGGTGGTAGCGCGGGGGCGGGCAATACCATCTTCGCGCAGGGCATCTTCACGGAAGGCATAGAAGATCGCACCGGTGCGGGTGGGATCGGTGGCATGAAGCCGGGGCAAGGGCAACCAATGGTCGGTGGCGGCCACAGGGTTGGCGGGATCTATCGTTCGGTTGATGCCAGTAATCGTGCTGCGCCTCAGGAGGTCAAAGTCAATATCCAGGGCGCGCACGGCCATGAGTTCCCGACCGTTGAAGAAAGATTTGTCGAGGAAAGCGGGGTAGAGATCGGTGCCGTTGACCGTGATTTTGCTGCTGCTAATACGACCGGTGGCACTGGTCGTAACGGGGGTTTGCCAGTCGGCAGCAGCCAATCGAGGAGCCATGTCTGTGCTGGGTGCTTCTGCACGCAATTGGGCGAGCAAGCTGATAAACCCAGCTCCTTCTGCGGCATCTTCAAGGCCATTGTTATTGGCATCGCCCAGGGGGCGGAAGGTGTTGTTCTGGCAAACGCCCCCGGAGGTCGCCGGGCGACAATTGATGCCACGACGCCCATTGCGATCGAAGATGTAAGGATGAGCCGTGGCACTCACGTAGGGATCGTTGGAGGGGGTTTGCAGCACTTCGGGGGCGCTGGCTGAGGTGCTCACCGCTTGGCCATCCGGGGCGTGGGCGGCCAAGGGAAAGAGATAGTACAGCGAGGGATATTTGGGCTGAAGATTTTTGGGACAGAGCGCCATGATCAAGCCGACTTCGGCTTTTTCACTGAGCCCAAACTGGGCCGGATCGCACTGAATGCCTTGATAGATTACATTCGCTTCATTGATACCGGCGATCGCATTACCCAGCCCTGGGCCGTCGTCGAGGTCATAGGTTTTCGTTTGCCAGTTATAACCCACCCCGTTGCTGGGAATACCTGCATCGCGCATAAAGCCTAGGGCGCGATCGCGCTGAATTTGACTCCGCAGTTGAAAGACTTGATAAATCCTCTCAAGCTTGTCCGCATGGGGCTGACTGGCTGGGCCTGAGGATCTCAGGGCGCGAATCCAATCTTCGGGCGTAAATTGAGCGTAATAATTACGATAGTCGATTGGATTGCTCAGATTATTGACACTATAGGGATTTTGGCTGGGGCAACCGTTCGTGCCATTAAAACTCGTGCAATAGTTATTTGCGTTAGCACCAATTTCTCCATTTCCACTGCCACTTACTTTGCCATCCATTAACTGAAAAAGCTGTATTCCAATCGCTTGTAAGGCTGGGCCAGGGCTGTTGATTGCAGCGTCATACATGGCCTCGTGGTTTTCCAGATTGTAGGCCAAGGCTCCTAGGTTGCAGGTGGCGGTATGCAGCGTACTTTGGTCGGCGGGGCTCAGGTCGCTGTATTCAGTAATGCTGCCGTCTGTATCCATCGAATCGTCTTCGAGATAGGTCAACACCCGGCGCAGCTCCGAGAAGTTGCCCCACTGGGTGAGCTGGGGATAGGGATGGACAACACCTGTCGCATCTGCTGTTGCAAATTCCCCATAGAGTTTAGCCGCATTGTTCGCGTCCGCACCGGCCACATCCTGCCGCGCCGGAAAAGCGCCTGCCGGGTCGCCGCTAAAGCGAGCCAAGTTGGTGAGGGCAACGCGCAGGGGGCTGTCTTCGTCGTCGATCGCAGTGCCAAATGCAGCCTGGGGATCCGCAGCCGACGCGAAAGGTGCAGCAAACTCAACCCCATTGGTGCCATTGCCTTGCAAAAAGTCGGTGTTTAACCGCGTGCTCACCCCAGGCAAAAGGGTAAACGTACGACTGTTGTTGCGGCTGGTGTCATTGCCGGGGTGGCCGGTGGTCGCTAGGCAGGCGACTGGATATTCACCCCCGTTTTTGAGGTAGTGATAGACCGCTGTGGTTTGCACCGCCGCGAGGTTGTCGCGCAGGGTACGCCACTGACGCTGCTCGTGGGGCCGATCGGCCAAACTGCTGCCTGTGGCGGCATCGACTGGTGGTGGATTGAGCGGGTCTGCACTGCCCTCCCAACCATTGCTGTTGCCGAGTTCTAGACGCTGACCCACGATCACCCGCACACCCTGGGCACGGGCGCGGCGCTCCCAGTAGCCATCGTAGCCGTAGTCCAATTCCTGACCGGCGGCGGCTACGGTCTTGGTGAGCTGGGTCCAATTGGTATGGGCCGTGGCGATCAAGTCGCCCGATAAGGCAGCATCTCGCACCCCATTGCCGTTACGGTCTTCGTCTGAATCTAGGGTGCTGTTATTGTTTTTATCGGCTTCGTTGATGACCAACGTGGGCAAATATTCTGGTTTTGGCCCCCAGCGATTGTCAGCGCGGTAGGTATCATCCACAAAGGGTTTGGGTTGCGGATCGTTATAAATTCTTTTTTCGGTGACCAGCTTGCTATCTCGCCAGTTTTTGGTCGTGCCGCTGGTGACTGTTTTATCTCTAGCATTGATGTTGTTGGGATCGGTGGAGGTTCGCGATCGATTTTGATCTTCCGTAAACAGCAAAATGGGATCAACGGCGATCGCCTCTGGCGTAATGCTCGTTCCATCGACCGAATCAATCCCCCGAGTGAGCGTAACCGTTTGGGGATTTGCTCCATTTAAACTCTCAGAAAAGAGGTGAACGACGGAGGCACGATCGCTCGTGCCATTCCGCTTCATCGACCCCGTGATCACTTGACCCAAGAACTGGCTGGTGTTTCTCGTGTCACCCGCCACCGTAATTTCTGATGCATCTCGGGTGTAAATACAAGAGCTGGGCGACGAGACCAAATATAGATTTAAACTCCCCCCTTCATGGGTCGGCATAAAATTCGATTCGGTGTGCATGGCTCCGTTCCAACGGAAAGCTGGCCCCGGAAACACTTCCAAATCATAGCGAAACCAAGCCCCCCATTTATTGCCCATGTTGGCTTGGCGATCTTGCTGCATTTCGAGGGTTGCCGTGACGCCTGTCTCGTTGTTTTTGGCGTAGGCATTGACCTGCAGCGGTTTGCGCAAGGTGGCAGAGTTAATCGGCTGCCAGCCGGCTCGGGGTGCTAAGGACAAGTTGCTGCAATTCGGATTGGTTGCCCCGCCCGTCAGATTTATGGGGCCGTTGCGCACGACTTGCTGAGCCGCTTTAACGGCATCAGCGGATTGAAAGGAAACGACGGTTGTTCCGACTCTGGCATTGGCCTTCGACAAAATTGAATAGGCAACTGTAACTTCTTTGCCATCTATGCCGGTGCTGGAGTCGCCGTCTACATTAAAGGGAAACTGCCAAGCTGGATCAATGGTACTCGGATTGCCATCGAGATCCAGACGCGTTTCATCCTCAAGGTCATAGCTCGATGTTTGCAAAGCTCTGACCAAATCGTTGTCGGAGGGCAGTGGTGGCAGAGTTTCTTTGGTGAACAGAAACTCAATTTTGGTATTGGCACGACTCAAGGCAGGCGTTGCGGCGTTGTAAATCTGGCGCTGCTGGCGATTGCCGATCACTTCGAGGTTGCGGTTGCCGGTGCGAAAAACCAGAATGCTCAGGATCAAAGACAACATGAGCAACAACAGGATCGTCGTGGGTAGAACGAATCCGGCTTGGGTTTGGCGATCGCGTCGTCCCCCAGATCCACCGGGCAGCAAACAACTCCGCCAAAACCAATACAGGTCTTGGATCGTGAGATCACGATTGAGGCGGGCAATTCTGGCTTGAAGCTCCCGAAGGGCAATGCTGAGCTGATTCACGACTGGGTCTACCTACGCATACAAGGGTCGATCTCGGTAGATGACCTTGCACCGACTCATGGAAACCCCGTGCAACCTCAAGGGCGGCTGAGGCGGGGCTGCGATTTTAGGTAGATGGGCTGAACTCAAAGGGGAGGGAATGCGCCACAGAAACCCCATAGCTCCAGCTTGCCCAGGTTTTGGGCTGGGAAAACGGCGGCTTATTCCTTTCTCGGAGGCAGAGTGGGGGTGTTGGAGCGATCGAGTTGAGCCTGCTGACAATCGATTTGAGCCTGCTATAGTAAAGCTAGATCGCAAACTCTAGTTTGCAGTTTTTGATTACCATGACAGACTTTGGCACAACTATTCGAGAACGGCGGCGTCAAGAGGGACTCAGCCAAGAAGCGCTCGCCCAGCAAGTTGGCATTTCCCGCAACTATCTCTCGCAGATCGAGCGGGGACTAGCAACGAATTTATCTTGGCAGTTACGCCAAACCCTAACTTCCCTGTTGGGGATACAAGAAGCCGTTCCGGTTGTCGCGGCTACACCCCAGGATTTGCCTCTGGGTTTGGCCGAATTCGCCCAGCGGGCGGACTTGCCCAGCGATGACGTCCTGATGCTGACGCGGCTGCGGTATCGCGGCAAACAGCCGACCACTGCGGATAAGTGGGAGTTGCTCTACAACGTCATTAAGATGACGGTAGATTCTTAGTTCTTATGTCCTATCAGCACCCTGGCTATGCATTTCTGGCTCAGCACGAGCCGATTCGACAGGAAGCGGATTTATTGGCCTACGTGAGCTTTTTGCTCGAATCTGCTGGTCTTGACGGAGAGCCACCGGTGGATCTGGGGCAGATCTATCGCCATTTTGAGATGCCCCAGCCCCAGCGGGCTCCCCTCACGGAACAGCAGGGGGTTTTGGTGGATGGCGATCGCGGTCTCATTCTCATCAAAGCTGACGATCCCGTCGTGCGCCAGCGATTCACCGAGGGGCACGAGCTGATGGAACTGCTGTTTGAGGCCCAGGAGCAGGCCCATCAACATCCAGATCCCCATCAGGCTCCGGCCAGCTGGCAGGTGCAGGGCGATCGCAAGGAGCAATTGTGCGATCGCTTGGCCGCCGAACTGCTCATGCCCAGGCATTCTTTTCGGGCGCGCCTCCGCTATTTAGGCAGCTCAATGGCCACGGCGAAAACCCTGGCCTCCGATTACCAAACTTCTCTTTTGGCGACGCTGCTGCGCATGATGCAGGTCGGTGAGGGAGCCCACGGGCTGGTGGTGTGGCGGCTGGGCTGGGCCACGGC
The DNA here is from genome assembly GCA_012034805.1 of Synechococcales cyanobacterium CRU_2_2. Taxonomy (GTDB): domain Bacteria; phylum Cyanobacteriota; class Cyanobacteriia; order PCC-9006; family JAAUQQ01; genus JAAUOP01. The sequence continues at coordinate 8,145 of JAAUOP010000017.1, forward strand.
GCAGCTCAGGCCCAGGGTCGGGAGCCGCCGCAATTGCGGATCTGGTGGCAAGCAACGACGGTGGCTTGGTCAGCGGGTTTACCGAGGCCCAATGCGGCGCTAGAAACGGTGTCCGTCGAAGCCAGATCAGTGGTCCAAATGGCTGAGCAGGTGGATCAGTTTTTGACCGGTACGGAATTTTGGCAATTGGGCGCAAAACCATTGCATTGCCATGTCGAAGCGTTACCGCTCAAAATTGGCAAACGCCGCTGCGTTGTCTCGCTCTGTCACAATTTGGGGTGACCTGAGTTGCTTGGCCTGAGCTGCTTGGCCTGGGTTTCTGGGCTCGTCTGAATCTAACGGGTTAGGTCGCGCTCGTTCTGTTTAACTGGTTTTCTATGGCTCGTTGGGTTCTACTAGAAGATCGTGCTAGCGCTGCTGTTAAATCGGCTTCTCAATCGGCTTCTCAATTGGTTCCTCAATCGACTTCTCAATTGGTTCCTCAATCGACTCTCGATCGCCAACCGCCAGTCTGGGGCGTTCGTGTCTGGGGCGGATTGATTCTGGGGGCGATCGCCCTAGCGCTGTTGCCCGTGCTGCTGCCCTACCTCCAAGACCCCGAAGCCTACCCCTTGGTCAATGGGGGAGGCCTGACCCAGCTGCAAGCGTTTTGGCAGGCGGCGCTCCATCCAGACCTAAGCCAGGAACTGCTGAGGGTTGTTGGCCCCGCCACGCTCACCACACTGGCCTACGCAGTCTGTGGCAGTAGTCTGAGTTTGCTATTGGGAACGGTGGGTGGAGTGCTGTGCTCGGAGCTGTGGTGGGAGTCGGTCTTTCCAGGCCGGCGAAGCGCGGGCTTTGTTTGGCCACTGTTACGTGGTTTGCTCGTGGTTCCCCGAGGCATCCATGAATTGCTTTGGGGGCTGATTTTGATTCATCTTTGGGGGACGGATCCGCTGACGGGAATTGTTGCGATCGCCCTCCCCTTCGGAGCCGCCACCGCCAAGATTTTCTCCAAAATTTGATGACACCCCTCGGGCGGCTTGGCGATCGCTCCTGTCTGCCGGAGCTTCCCCGCTGACCGCCCTATGCTACGGAATTTTGCCCCAAGCCTTACTGAACTTAGTCTCCTACGGCTTCTACCGGTTTGAATGCTCGATTCGCTCAGCTGCGGTGCTAGGGATGATTGGCGGTGGCGGCCTCGGCACCGAAATCCAACTGAGTCTGCAATCCCTTCGCTATGAACAGCTTTGGACATTTTTCTACGCCCTGGTTCTGCTCAACAGCCTGGTGGATTGGGCCTCTGCTCGCAGCCGTCAGCAGCTCGGCTGCACTAGCCGACTGGCGATCAATGCCCACGCTGCTGGGGCCAGACGAAGCTGGATTCGTCCCAATATACGTCGTTCCCAACAAGGGCTATTGTTTTCAAACTTTTTGCCCTTTCTCTTTTGGGCAGCCTGACGTTGTTTTGCTTTGCCTATCTCCAGCCTGCCTGGAGTAACCTAGCCTCAGCCCAAACCCTCCAGCGACTGCAAGCCTTTGGCCAGGGTATTGGCCCCCTGGATGGCTCGCTGTTGCCCCAGCTGCCGCCGTTGATTGGACAGACTTTGGCCATGTCGGTGTTGGCGATCGCCCTCGCCAGTGTTGGCGGAACGCTGCTATCGTTTCCCGCAGCCCGGCGTTGGCCGGAGCCGGGACAATCCTGGTCATCTAGGCTCGGATCCGGGATCATGCTGGGCCTCAGTCGGCTGGTACTGCTGTTTTGTCGGGCGATTCCGGCCCCGGTCTGGGCGTTGGTGTTGCTGTATGTTCTGTTTCCAGGAATTTTGCCGGGGGCGATCGCCCTCGCCCTCCACAACCTTGGCATCCTCGGTCGTCTTCAGGCCGAAGTGATCGAAAACCTCAACCCCGCTCCCCTCAAAAGCTTGCAGACCCAGGGCATCCCACCCACCCTCGTCTTTTGCTATGGCATCTTGCCCCTGACATTGCCAAGCTTTTTGGCCTATGCTCTCTACCGTTGGGAAGTCTGTCTGCGGGAAACCGTGATTGTGGGCTTAGTCGGAGCTGGGGGCCTGGGCTATTTGATGATGGAGCAGGTGAGCAGTTTTGACAATGGTGGCCTAGTGGTGACGCTGGGCTGTTTTTGGGGCTCACGTTCGTGGTGGACAGTCTGAGTAGCCGGATGCGTCGCAATCTACGCTGAGGTAACCGACAAAAACCTCCCATGAAGAGCGTCTCTAGAAAACTATCCCTGGAAAACTATCCCTGGAAAACTATCCCTGGAAAACTATCCCTGGAAAACCATCCCTGTGAAGCTACGGACATTAACGTCGAAGATGCCATGGAAAAACGGACTTGCGTCGGACAGATGAATTTGCTAAAACGATTCTGGCTTTCATGTGGAACCTAAGACCAAATAATTGCACCCAAATTACGACGGGGAAATAGATAAAGACTACGTGAAATAATGTTAATTTTGCCGTCTCCTGCCTCAGCCTCGTGAAGACACTGAGTAGCAGCTTCCTTATTATCCTAGGCTCTAGACCATGGCTTTAAGTACACTTCCAAGCCTCAAGAAAAACCACGAAGACGAAAAACTCCGTCAAGGGGAGATTTTGGTTTCGACTCGGCCTCATACACCTCACGGCGGTGCGGTCACGGCCACAGCCTATCTACCGATTTCCCGTACAGACCTGTGGCAACACCTCACCCACTACCCTCGTTGGACTGAATTTTTTCCTGACATTTTTTATAGTGAGGTGAGCCACGAGGTAGATGCTCGGCGCAAACACATTCTTCAAAAAGCCCGCAAAAGCTTTTTGGTGCTCAACGTAGAAGTCGAAGTTCAGCTTTATGCCTACGAAATGCGGGAGAAGGCGATCGTTTTCGAACTTGATGGCACCAGCACCAGTTTCCAAGACTTTTCCGCCGAACTGCAACTCAAGGATTTTCATCACGGCACCCAACTCAGCTATAGCGTTCAGGCCACCTCAAAGATACCGATCCCAGCTCTGTTTATTGAACAAGCAATGAAGCTGGATTTACCGATGAACATGCGCCATTTACGTCAGGTGCTGCTCTCGGGAGCATAGCGCTGCTGCTGACGACTCAGTGCCCAAACTATCAGCCAAAGCACGATTAGCTTCGACCCATCTGAGATTAGCGTTGCCCAGATGGCTCCCCTCCAGCTATACAGGGGAATCAGCCATAGGTTAAACCCAATATTGATCAGCGCTGCCCCCACATTAACGCTGCTGCGTAACGATTGAAACCCGGCTCCGGTTAGGGTGTCTGCTGCGATCGCCTGCACTCCCAAAATCAGGATGTAGGGCGACAGCCAGTGCAAGACCATGACCGTATTCCGGTAGGATTCACCCAATACATAGGGAACTAACTGGGCGAGGAATGCAAATCCTGTCGTCGTCAGCAGTCCGTAGGCGAGCACGGCTGGCAATAATCGCTTGCCAAAACTAAAACTACCCCGAATGCCCTCATGGCCATACTTGAAATAGCGCATGTAGCAGTTTCCGAACAGCACCTGAAGGGGCGTATAGGCTGCGGTTAAAAACCGGCTACCTGCAGCATACAGACCTGTCGCCTCTAGGGTGGCCATGCTGGCTAACATACTCTTATCGATATCGCCGTTGATTTTCTCGGCAGAGTAACTGAGAGAAAAATAGATGCCTTCTTTCAAATTATGCAAAATCAAGTCTGGCTTGAGTGTGGGCCTTCCAGCGGCGTGGATAACGGAAACAATGGAAATAATCGCCGTGACCACCGAACTTGAGCAGTAAAGCCATGCCCAAGTGTCAATTGTTGGTGGCCAAACCTGAAGACTCAGGACAACGGCTGCCACTAGCTTACCAGAAGAGTAAACGATGTCGAGCTGAGCGACCTTATAGAGCAAATCTAAGGCAGCAAATGCATGACCGCAGAGGTTCCAAAGCGTTAGGCATAAAATGTCGGACAGTAAAATCAAAAATATGGTCAGCACAGAGGTGTGTACTGCAAAAAATGTGTGGGCCACGATCAGGCAAGCCACAATTAAGATACTGCTAGCGATTAGAGTGGTTAGTAGGGCATTGCCCCAGTAATCTCGAAATAACTCGCGATCGCGTGAGACGTTTTTAACCAAAAGATCACCGCTGCCAAATCCCGCAAAGGAGATCAGCAGTGAGGCCATAGCCGCAATACCGATAAATAAACCGTATTCCTCGATTTTTAGAGACCGAGCGAGCAGGATAAAATACCCGAGTTGCATCCCTAGTCCTGCCAGTCTTGCTACTAGGGTGAAGAGATTTTTGCGAAAAAATGAATGCTGTAAGATTGCATCGAGTCGAGCTTTAATTAGTTGAAGCATTGGAGTTTGATCAAGATAAGAAGTATTTAATTAAGTCATCAAGCAAACTTTTTAGATTCAATTACCTGCTTTTTTTATCCACTGCTGGATGAAATATTTTCCTGTCTATAAAACTGTTTATTTATCTTTTTGCTTCTGTGTCTTCTCTGAAAACTTTGCAGATTTAGCGGAAGAGAAAAGGCGATCGAAGAATACAGTAACCAAAGAAAACCAAACTCCATCAAGGAACTCTCTGTGAGGTTACAAACAATCATAATATTCAAGAATGTCATTGGCCAAAGTGCAAAAGGGCTTTGGTTGAGATGCAGCCATTTAATCGAGCGGGTCATTGTTATCAAGTACCCACAAAAGAAAAGAGAAATTCCAATAATTCCAGTACTTAAAGCCATTTCTAAAAATCCATTATGCGCCTCAGGAACTGCCCACATTGCAACTTGAATGACATCGCGAGATGGACCATCTAGTCCATACCAAAATCCTTTATAGCCATAGCCTAGCAAAGGACGTTGAAACACCATTCCGACAAGAATCTGCCAAAAGATTGTGCGGCCTGTTAGAGTTAGGTCTTCGCCCGTTGTACTAGCCACAGTTTCTAAATTATTCACGAACCAAAGCCCACTTCCCAGTACCAGAGTGATTAAGAGCAAAAGAACCGGCAATAGGACGATTAATTTTAATCGCAATGAAATATAGCTGTAATAGAACAAAAACATCGTGATGCCAACTAAAGCCACCCCAAGCGCTCCGGTAGATCTCGACAACAAGATCAGCAGCAGTGTTAGAGGAAGAAGTAGCTTAAACCGCAACTGGCTCGTTTGAATGGCTTGTATCAAAAACACCACGGAGCTCATCGCCATAATGAGGCCAAAGAGGTTTTTGTGAACATAGATGCCGCGCCATGCACCAGCATGAACGCCACCCATAATGCCGTAGTGAGGAGGCAGAACAACAAAAATAATACTGGTGAAGACAGCAATCGTAAAAACTGTAGAGAGAATCTTCAGCTGTTCTTCTAGAGTATAGCGTGTTGCAAAGTAGAGGCCGAAGGAAGAGGATGCAATCACGCGTATGCTCTCAATCAAGGTATTGGCTGGATAGAGAGACCAGGAGAAAGAACAGATTACGATCGCCATTAGTCCCCAAAGAAACTTATTCTTTGAAAGCGTATAAATGAGCTTTTTCCACCTCAAAAATAAGAGCACATAGGTAATGAAGTAAATCAACACAAAAACGCCTGCATTGAGAGGATGGGAGGTCTCAATGATGTCCACATCTCCCTCACTGACTCCACCAGATAGAATGAGCGGCAAAACCCCTTCGGAAAAATGCATCAGCGCACCGATCGTGAAAATTCGTTCAAGCCAGGTCAGCCATTGGTTCATGGTGGAGTTTTGTCTGTCTTTTGTCTGGATAGAAAGAGGCTAGAGCGCTAGTTTTTTGCGAAAGTAGTACGAGGGTTTTGAGCTGTCCTTTCAGTCTGGGAAAAGGCTTCAGTCCCCACTGCATGATCGGCTTGATCGAGTCGCGAGCCAAATTCCTGGCTTGAGTAATCAAAGGAGGTTGTCCCAAGGGGCCAATCAGTCGCGTGTGGGTGGCATAAATCCATTTATAGGATTCATCCCCGATTAGAAAATCAAACTCTCGATGCCCCTGTTTGAAGCTCGATTCTAAAGATTCTAGAAGTAGGAGTCGACCCGGAGAATAGTTGGAATACTTGCGATCGTAGGCAGAAATCCAGGAGTATAAACGACCATCGGCGTAGAGGTTTATGTCGATAGCGATCGTCCCCATTTGACTACTCAAACTCGAAACCATAAGAAAATTTCGAGCTGCTAATCGCTCAAACAACCGCACGGTTTCAACCTGGGAGAAATCATCAAACTCACCAGTACTTCGATATTGCTCAGATTTCCACTGCATACAGGTCGCCAAGACTTTGGGCCGTTGATCTGACAAGACAAACTGGAGTGGTCCAACCGCTTCCTCTAGCTTGTTGCGACGGCGACGGGAATCTGTAAAAAACTTTTTGGACTTACGCGTTTGAACAAATTGTACGAACGCGGGCCAGTCCTTAAAGTCTTTCCACAGGATCGTTGGTGCAGGTTCATAGGTTTGGGACAGGGTTCCGTTCAGCCATTCTTCGGTAGTGACCATGGCATGGGAAACCTGGGGGATATACCGAATCGGTTTGATCACGGCATCCTTGGGTATGCTATCGGGCGATCGAGGCTCGTAAAAGTCAAGCATTTTTGAATGGAAGGCCATCTCCGTCACGGGGGTGGTTTGATTAATGACTGGAATTCTCCACAGCTGACCACCCAACTCAAAAAATTGACTTTTGACGTTATCGCTCGGAAAGTAGGCAGCAGCAAAGGCCTCACAAAATGCGTCGGAGGAATAAAAGTTCATGAGATGGGAAATTCTGAAGAAAACAAATCAAAATCAGACACCGAAGCTGCCACAAATGACGATGATTTAGGCGCAAACTACTCGCGGCTGGTGCGCACCCAATCGCTTTGGGGACGAAGCAGAAACGACAGGTAAATGGGCACCTTCCACAACACATAAAACGGCACAGACAAAAGCGTCGTCAGTGGCAGCTCTTGGCGACCAAACTTGACCCAAACCGCCAAGATCGAGGCCAACAGCATCAGCCCCTCTGCCCCTAACAACAGCGCTGGTTGCCATTGCCCGAACAGCAGTGCCCAAGGAAGTGCCAAGAGCGTGGGAACCAGCCAAAGCAGCACCAACAAAGAAAGCGGCGGAACGCATAAGTCTAGGGTGAGGGCCAATAGCTTGGGCTGCGCTTGGCGCAGGGCGGCCTGGAGCAGTCTGGGTGATTGAGTCAGCAGGGTCTTGATATGTCCATGCTCCCAACGGGTGCGCTGCCCTTCCGCCGCCTTTACCTGGTCGGGCAAGACGCCGGTGACCTGACCCGCCGCACAAACAGCGGAAAGTGGCCCAAAATTGCCAGGTCGAGGGACAGCTGCATATCTTCCACGATATTGCTGCTGGCCAAGGGTACCCGGCGAAAAACCTGCCAGGGAAACACCATCCCTGTGCCGTGTAGATTGAATGGTAATCCCAACCGCGCCAGACCGCTGGGTCGCACAAAGGTATGAACCCTAAAGGCGAAGGCCGAGAGCTGAGCTGTGGGACTGGGATTGCTGGGCGGATAGAGCAAATTGATGACCTGAACCGGGCGGGCTGTGGTGTGGGCTAGCGGAGTGGCTTGGGCCAGCGTGCCGGGTGACACGCGACAATCTGCATCGATGACGACAACGACATCCGGGGGATCGTGTTGTAAAAATTGCCGACCACAATCGAGGGCGTAGCCCTTGCCTCGTTGCTGGCGATCGTGTCGCTCCAAGACCGTTGCCCCAAGGGCTCGGCTGAGGCTGGCGGTTTCGTCGGAGCAGTTGTCGGCGATGACGATGAGTTGATCTCCTGGGTTGAGCTGGGGCTTGAGGGTCTCTAGGGTTGCTTGGATGCCCAAGGCTTCGTTGTGAGCAGGAACCAAGACCGCGACCCGAGGCTTTTGGCAAGTGGATGCAGGGTATTTTGAGTGGGCGCTGGGGTGACCCTGGTCACTGAGGGAAGCACAAGGGAGGGCCTCAGGGGTGTCGATCGCGGGCTGAACCAGCCGCTCAACGGTCAAGCTGTTCGGCACTAAGGCGGCGGCGCATTCTAGGCTCAGCATGACAATAGGCACTAAAAGCAACAGTGCGGGGATGAGAAGACTGATTGTGATTACTGAAATCATGGCTATCTGGGAATAATCGGGGACTAGGATTTGGGGGATGTTAAAGACAAAAGTTCAGAAACGGTCGCGAAACGGTAGCCTTGGGACTGTAGCTTGGGAATCAGCTGGGCAGTGGCTTCTATGGTGAGGGTGCGATCGCCCCGACCATCATGTAGCAGCACAATTGAACCGGGACTGACGCGATCGATCACATGATCCACCACTGTCTTGCTGCTCGAGGCCCGGTAGTCCTTGGGGTCAACATTCCAGAGGACATTTTTTTTCTTCAGTTGCGACAACACAAGGGGCAGACGAATTCGCTTATAGCCAAAGGGCGCGCGGAAATGAATCGCTTGGTGCACACCATTGCGCCGCAGTAATTGATCAGTCTTAGAAATTTCGCTTCGAATCACGGCACGTGAGGTCAAGATCAATTGCCGGTGGGAATAGGAATGATTTCCCAACTCGTGTCCTTGAAGCCGGATATCTTGAACAATTTCGGGATACTGTTCCACTTGATTGCCAATGACAAAGAAAGTTGCTTTCACCTGATGCCGAGCGAGTACGTGGAGCAAGCGACGAGTATAGATTGGATTGGGGCCGTCATCATAGGTCAATGCGATGACTTTCTCGGGAGTATTGATCTGAGTCAACATTTCTCCGAAAATTTGAAACTTTGAGGTCTCAGCTAGCTTTTTAAAGCCAAAGCTGATGGAGAGAATTAAGGCAAGAAAAAGAATGGAGAAACTAGTATTCATGCAACTTTAGGACTTGCGACAGAAAAACCGGATTAGAAATCGGATTAAATCAAGATGGTCATGTCAATTAACTAAACTGGTTAATCATATTGATTGATCATCCTGATCCAGCATGCAGACATAATTTGCAGATGACTAAAGAATACTAACTTCAACCTCTCGCGAAATTGCTCCAGGAGAACGGTGCTGAGAATTGGGAAAATAGCCACGGTTAATGCCATTCACGACTAAGCCCAGAATGTTCTGCTCGTGCTTTTGGAGAATTTCCTTGGCCTTGGTGGTGCTGTGGCGATCGATCACCCCCGGACGCGTCACGAGTAAAATACCATCGCTCAGACGCCCCAGAGCCAGGGCATCGGCGGCTTGGAGCAATGGCGGTGCGTCAATAATGATGTGATCAAAATAGTGGGTTGCCGATCGCACCAGTGAGAACATCGTTTGGGAAGCTAGCAAATTTAGTGGATTGAGCACAGCCTCTCCCGCCGCCAAAATTCTCAAGTTTTCGACGCCAGGAATCCGCTCAGGTCGAAACTGCGTTTGACCCTGAAGCACATTGCTTAACCCCTTAACACCATTGAGCTTCCACAAGTGATGCTGGATGGGATCACGCAAGTCTGCATCGATCAAAAGAACCCGCCGCCCCTGCCGAGCCATTGTTGTCGCCAAATTTGCCGACACAAGGGACTTGCCTTCGGCGGGCACCGAACTTGTCACGACAATCACCTTGAGCTGCCGCTGGGCATTGAGAAAGCGGATATTTTCCTGAATCATCCAGTAAGCTTCATTGATAAAAGAAGCTCCATTATTGGCCAAGAAAAGCTCAAATTCTCTTATCTCTGACTCATGCTGAGAGGTCTTGAGTCGGTTGTCGATTGTGGGAATCACCCCCAGCAGCGGATAGCAAAATGAACCCTTGATTTCGCTCAATGTCTTCAGGGAATTATCTCGTAATTCTGCGATCAAAATTGCCAGACTTGAAAACAGGAGACCCAATAGGGTTCCAGCCGCTAAAAATAACATGCGCCCCGTTTTGCCCTTATCGGGCAAGATTGCAGGCTGGACAATTTCAGCATTGCGTGTTAACTGATTCTCGGCAATTTGAACCTCCTGAAACTTTTGCAAGAGTGCTTGGTACGTGGTACGCGCCACATCAACATTGCGCTGGAGCTGTTCCTGGGAGGTTTGTAACTGCGGAATGAGACGAGCACGATTAGAATAATTCGAGCGTGCTTGATTGAGTGTGAAGAACTGTTGGCTTAATTTGATACGCTCACCCTCCAGCGCGATGTAAGGCTCGAGCAAGTTGCCACGAGGCCCACGGCTCTCCAAAAGACCCTTTGGGATGTTCACTGGCGTTCCCAGTGCCTGCTCGAGTTGCGAATTCAGGGTGTTCTCAAGCATGGCCCGCTTGTCTTTAACGGCCAACACCCGAGGGTGACTGGGTTGGAAGACTTTCTGAGCCTCCGCCAGTTCTCGCTCTACGACAGCTAACTCATCCAGCGCACCCCGAACCTCTGGTGCCTGACTTAAGATGTTAATTGCCATCGTTTGGCCGAAGCTGAGCTGAAAGTTATTTTGCAGCTGCGCCGCCTGCTGACTGACTCCGTTGAGATCGGCAGAAATATTAACCATCCGCTGATCGAGCCCCTCTAAGCTCTGGGTCAGCAGTTGTGCCTCCTGGGACAAATCAACAATGCCGTTTTTCTCCTTAAACTGTTGTAAATTTGCCTCTGCATTGAGTAGTTTTTTCTCAACGGTGGGTAGCTGGCTGGCGACAAATAAACGGGCTGCGATCGTTTCACTCTGCTGTTTTTGAACAGCATCTTGAAGATACTGATTCATAATCGTATCAACGGTTTCTATGGCTAAAGTGGCGTCTCGGGCTTTGTAGGAAACCTGGATAACGTCTGTAGGACCCAGAATTTCGACGTTGAGGTGTTTTCGAAAATCCTTGACTTTAACCAATTCTCCCTTAGGTGTTTTGATACCAACTCGGCCAATAATGTCCTGTAAAAATGTGTGAGAAGTCAGAATTGTCTTCTCCGTACCTAGAGGTGTTTGGTTTGCCAGGAGTGACTCGAGTTGTCCTGCTCCTGCTCCAACTCCCGTGAGCGACGTAATTTTGTCGATTCGATGAAAGACAAGCTTCCCTTCTGCGGTGTACTGCCGAGGAAGCAAGGGTGCCATGCAGCCAAAAGCACCTAGAGTTAAGCCAAAAACCAGAAGCCCTAGGGCACGCCGTCGTCTGATTGCTGATAGATAGCCTTTGACATCAAGGTCAATGCCCTCGTGATTGTCAGTTGTCATTGTCTCGACGGTGAAGAACAGCGCAATAGTTTCAGTTATGGGAGATGCTGATTTAGCAGAAGACCCCATTACTGGATTAGCTATCCACTCTAATGCTAAATATTCCGGACTTTCTTGTCACAATCTTGCCCGAATGCAAGGAATTTTGGTCTAAACAATTATGTTGACTTTTAATTTTCTTACTCGAATATCCGTAAGTCAAAAAAACCTATTGTCGTCAGATATACTCAATCATGCGCTGAATAAGTGTGACAAGCGTTTCCCAGTTAAGGATTCAATTAAGGCAAATACATTTTCATGTATCTAAAGCTGCTTGTTTCTGTGGACATTTTTGAAAATCATCAGAGGCTAAGTGTCGGCGTGTCATTCTTCTCCTGTAGTCAAAGGTTGACGAAAATTTCAGTGTGAACAGCATTCTTGGTCGTTGAAGCGTAGCAAAGAGTACTGACACAGATTCACGTCTTCTGAGGGCTTTTCAGTTTTGTCCACATCTAAATGTATCTTTTGACGCATTCAGTCTATTGATTCGTTGAGCTGAAAGGGTGGTGCTTGATGGCGATCGCAGTTTCAGGTCATTTTTTGTCTGTTGTCAGCTCGGTGAGCGACAATTTTCTTCTTAGAAGACTTTTGATTCTAGTTCAACCGAATCGAGTCCAATACCGAAGGTCTGCTCGATCTCTTATGCCAATTTTTCGAGCAAAGTTATGTCAATATAGTCATTCTCTTGATGTCCTAAATATGTTGCCAAATTGCCAAAATCTATCAATGATTAGGTCTCTATAAATGTTTCTTAAAGCTACTCTGATCTTCCCTCAGCAGAAAGTAGAACTAAACAGTTGGGCACTCGATCCCTATCAGAGTTCTATCTCTGTCAAAGTCCTATGCAGGAAGGAGTGGTCGTCATTGCAATTCGTCGACCTGCCCATTGGACAGACTCCTGCTTGCCAGCTCGCTCATGCTCGGCAAGCTCATGACTATCAGCACGCTCATCCTTAGCGGCTCAATCCGTTAGTCAGATTTTTTAGGACTGCTCCCAACGTCACTTTACCCTCGTTCATCAACCCTCAAAGGCATCTTCAATGTTTTTAAAGACCTCGCCAGCCTGCAGCCGTGGGCCAGTTCTGAGCGATCGCTCCCGCGTGACCCAAGCAAGCACCAGTACGCTCAGTGCCAGCACAGCTATCAGTGTCATGGAATGGAATGCTATGGAATGCAATGCTATGGAATACTCAGCAAACCATCCGTTGTCTGATACTCCGCCCCTGGAACAGGCTCAAACTCTGACTCAAGCCCAAGGCCCCCAAGCTCAAGGCCCCCAAGCTCAAAAGCAAAGTCGTCTCTGGCTCAACCTCTCCGGACAGGACTCGGAGCAACTCCGGGCCCTCGCGTCAGATTCAACAGTGCAGACTCGGCTTCGCCAGTCCTCCGTTGCGGGCGTCTACCTTAGCCTTGATGTGGCCCAGGATGTGCTAGAAACTTGGGCCGGCGCTTGCCTGGCCAGCGGTAAGCCCAGCTTTATTCTGGTGCCCCAGGCCCAGCAAGTGTTTGCGCGACAGCGCAATAGTTGGAAGTGGCACTTCAAACGCCTTGGCGATCGGCTCGTTGCGGCTTTACTACTGCTGCTGCTGAGTCCCCTGATGATTGTTTTGGCGATTTTGGTCAAGTGTTCTTCTTCCGGGCCTGTGTTTTTCCGTCAGTGGCGAGTGGGACAGCAGGGGCAGCTGTTTCGTATCTTTAAATTCCGCACCATGGGTGCCGGGGCTGAACGCCAGCACCACCAGGTGATGGGACAACAGCAGGGGCTGAACAAGTGTGAGAATGATCCTCGGGTCACCTGGGTGGGGCGATGGATGCGCAAGTCGAGTTTGGATGAATTGCCTCAATTGTTTAACGTCATCACCGGGGAAATGAGTTTGGTGGGACCGCGTCCTTGGGCTTTATACGATGCGGTGCAGATTCGTCCAAGCGATCGCCATCGCCTCCGTGCCCTGCCGGGGATTACAGGGCTGTGGCAGGTGAGTGGGCGATCGCAGCTACTCGACATCGACCGAGTCACAGGGCTAGATTTGCAGTACATCAAAACTTGGTCGCTACGCAACGATTTGAAAATTTTGCTAATGACATTTCCCAGCGTTATTCTGGGCCGGGGGGCCTGTTAGATGAGGCTGTTGCGGCGGCATTGGGGACGGCCTTGGCGCATCGCATTGTTGATGGCGTTGCTGCTGCTCTTGCCGGCCAGCTTTGAATCGGCCCAGTGGTTGGCGAATGTCCCTGGTTATCGATTGGGGAATCAGCCGGGGGATCGGCTGAGCAATGCCTCGGCTTTGGCTGAATCGTTGAGTGAACAGATTTTGGTGGATCAGTTTGGTTGGCGATCGCAAGCGGTGAAGGTGGCATTGTTTGCCAACCCCCGACAGGGACAAAACGCCCAGCTTCGCTACGAACCTGGTGCGCGGTTTGAGCTACGACAGGAGGACAATGGCCAAAGTGTTTACCAGGGGGCATTGATACCCTGGAGGCATGGCGAGACGGATGCGTCCTCGGGAGATCAGGTGTGGTCTGGGGACTTTAGTGCCTTCACCACACCAGGCAGCTACTACATCTACGACCCCAAGAATCGGTTGCGATCGCACGGGTTCGAGATTCAGGCTAATCCCTACGGTGATGTGTTGACCGCAGCAGTGCGGGCGTTCTACTATCAACGTTGTGGCATTAAAATTGCGCCGCAGTTTGGTGGCAACTGGGTTCATCCACCCTGTCATATTGGCCCACGTCAAGACTTGGCTGCGGCCCCTTGGGTTGATCATCCGACCGGTGCTCAGCCCGGTCAACCGATCCATCGGTCAACCCCGGCGAGCCTACGCTCAAAGCCGCAGACTCGTGATGTCCACGGGGGTTGGCATGATGCTGGCGACTTTAATAAGTATTTGCCCTTTACCGCCAAAACTCTGTGGAATTTGATTGACGCCTACGAACACAATCCGCAAGCCTTTGGCGATCGCACCCAAATTCCCGAAAGCGGCAATGGCGTCCCGGATTTGCTCGACGAGTTGAAATGGGAACTAGACTGGATGTTGCGAATGCAGCTCGAGGATGGTTCTGTGGCCAACCGAGTTGCAAGCAACAGCTTCGAAGCGCACCCTCCCGACCAAGATGCAGAGCCTCGCTACTATACCGAGCCCACCACCTGGGCCACGGCAGCATTTATTGTCGGTAGCGCCAATGCCTCCCGGATTTTTCAACCCTTTGAATCTGTCTATCCAGGCTATGGTGCGCGGCTGCTTCGCGCAGCAAAGCGAGCTTGGGACTTTTTGGAAACCACGCCTCGGCGATCGCCCAGCAGCGGCAAAGACCACGGCAGTAAACCTCAACTTAGCCCAGCCTCCCAGGCCAACGAAGACGGCGAAGACGGCATCCTCAGGCTGTGGGCAGCGGCAGAACTCTACCGCGCCACCCAGTCCCCGGTCTACCAACGCTACATCGAATCTCAACCGGTGACACTGGCGTCAGACTGGTTTGATGCTTATCGAGATTTGGCCTATGTGACCTATGCTAGAACCCCCGGTGCGAGCCCAAAGATGCTGGTAAAACTCCGGGCAGCCTTACAAGCAACCCTAGATAACATCGATAACCTAGATCCGAGTGGCCCGGATCCCTACCGTGCCTATCTTGATTACTACCACTGGGGATCGAACCAGAGCAAGGCCAACTGGGGGCTCATGTTTTTGCTAGCACAACAGATCAGGCTCAAGGGGTCGTCTTTACAAGCCTATCGTCAAAATGCCGAAGAATACCTGCACTACTTTCATGGTCGTAACCCCCTGGGCTGGGTCTATTTGAGCAACATGGGTGAGCAGGGAGCCAAGGCTGGCGCTGAAAAGAGTGTCATGGCCATCTATCACGGCTGGTTTCACCGGGGCAGTGTTTATGATGGCGCGGCATCGAAATATGGCCCAGCGCCCGGATTCGTCAGTGGTGGCCCCAATCAATACTACAGCGTCAAACACGTGGCTCCGCCCTACGGGGAGCCCCCTCAGAAAGCTTACCGAGACTGGAATGTAGATAAGCCTATGCTAGGCATGGCCACTGAGGCCTCCTGGGAAATTACGGAACCGGCAATCTACTACCAGGCCGCCTATGTTGATCTATTGTCCTATTTTGTCGGTTCTCAGTAGCCTGTGGAGGCCCAAGAAACTATGGATTCTCAGTAGCCAATCTGCAGTGGCGCTGACAGGGCTTAAGATCTGAGCGCTGCATCGTTTGTGTTTGAGCCATGTCACCTCCCTTGCTCTCATCCCCCTTGCTGTCCTCTGCTCTGCTTCGCCGCCACTGGTTCTCGCTCAGTCTATCGATTATTTTTCTGGGAGCGCTGGGACTGCGGCTCTGGGGGCTCGATCGAATCAATCAACTGGTGTTTGATGAGGTTTATTATGTTAAGTACGGGGTCAACTATCTTACCCAACAACCCGTTTTTGATGCCCATCCGCCCCTGGGAAAGTATCTGATTGCCTTGGGGATTTGGCTAGGTGAAAACGTTTGGTTTCGAGGTGCAGAAATTCGCAATTCTGCCGCAGGGTTAGATCTGTCGCCTCTGAGTTACCGTTGGCTCAATGGCGCTGTGGGCGCATTGATCCCACCCTTAGTCGCAGGGGTTGCATTGCAACTGACTGGACGAAGACGTCTAGCAGTCCTCGCTGGGATATTTGCAGCCCTTGATGGTTTTTTGCTCGTGGAATCTCGGCTGGCACTGCTGCATGTCTATTTGGTGGCATTTGGCATGCTGGGGCAGTGGTGCTTTTTGCAGGCGTGGCGATCGCAAAACTCTGAAGATCGCTCCACCCCATGCCAGTGGCTCCTCAACGCAGGTTTAAGTTTCGGCGCTTGCGTCTCGATTAAATGGAATGGTTTGGGTTATTGGTTGATTCCCATGCTGTTTTGGCTAGGCACTGCTGGCATCTTAAAGATTGGGCTGGGAGCAAGACATTGGGATGAAAAACAACACTCCCCTTCAAGAGCGATAAGGGAAATGCCGCAGCCATGGGGCTCACGCTCACTGATTTCGAGATGGGAACCGAGGCAGTTTTTGATAGGAGCAATCTGCCTCGTCCTGATTCCCATCCTTTTCTACACTGTACTTTGGCTACCACACTTGCGGTACCAAACGGAAGCCAACTTTGTCACCGTCCATCAGCAGATGCTGGGTTTCCATCGCGGCATGGATGACGAGGCAGCGGCGGCCCATCCCTACTGTTCCGCTTGGTGGAGCTGGCCGCTGCTGCTGCGCCCCATGGCCTATTTCTTTGAAAAAAGCGCTGATCAGCGGTGGCGCTATAGTCTCTACGCCTTGGGGAATCCAATTTTGTGGTGGCTGACGACGGGGGCGATCGCCTCCTCTGCGCAGCCTTGATCGCAACCTTCTGGCAACAGTGGCGTTTTCGAGGCGCAGCAGAACCCTTCGAGGCGCTGCTTCAGCGATCGCCCCTGCTCTTGCCCAGGGGCGATCGCTGGATTGCCCTCTATTTAATCGGCAACTACGCAGCCAACTGGCTGCCCTGGATCATCGTCAAGCGGTGTACGTTTATTTATCATCAGCTGGGGGCGATGAGTTTTGGCCTGATTGCGGTGGCGTTTTGGTGCGATCGCTGGCTCCGAACGGGGTCACCGCGCACCTGGCGATACTCCATGGCATGGCATTGGGGATCCGTGGCGATCGTGGCCCTGACTGTAGCAGCATTTCTGTTTTGGCTGCCCCTCTACCTGGGGCTGCCCCTGGCCGAGCGCGGGTTCTATCTACGATTTTGGTTACCTTCTTGGATCTGAGTTACTTTTGGCTGACTTGAGCGTCTCTGCGCATTCTGGCGCGATCAATTCTGGCGAGGCCAACACCAGCGAAGCGAACAACTGGGCCGGGTCCAAGAGAAACAGCAACGCTTCCCCTGCGGCCTGCACCGTCGAAGCACTAACGCAGCGAATTTTTCCAGCCGACTGATAGCGATCGGGCAAGGGTTCCATCGCATCGAGCAGAAGCTTCTTCAGGACGGGAGCCGAATCGATCGGCACACCGACAAACTGCTGTTGCTGGGTGTCAAACAGAATCAACAGAAATTGCTCAGCCAAAACTTGTGGAGAAGTTGCAGTTTCACCAAAAAGATGATGACCAACATCGACCACCAGCAGCGGCTTGCCCTGGTAGAGGGTCAGCCCTAGACCGACCTCAGGCGAATTCCCATAGATATCTCCCCTGGGAATGATCCGTTCCACCGCTGCAATGGGCAGCGCAAACCATTCCTGGCGTAGGCGAAACGCGATGAACTGCTGCTGACGGATGGTTGACTTTTTACGACTCGGACGGAGACGGGCTTGGGTAAGCAAAGACATGGCGGTTAACCCCACAAGGGCGACGAGAACAAAGGCAGTCGGGAGGGGCGCGATCGCGCTCAACCTTCCTAGAGCGGCAATGCAGACTGCAACAGAGACTGGAGCGAGCCCAGCAACACCTGCTCGTTGTAAGGCTTCGAGAAATAGGCACTTGCCCCTAGGTTCATAGCCAGACGGCGATGTTTTTCGCTACTGCGCGACGTCAGCATAATGACTGGCAATGCTTTCCACTGGGGATGCGATCGCACCTCAGACAAGACTCCATAGCCATCTAGGCGCGGCATTTCCAAATCACATACCATCGCATTCACAGGCTTTCTACTCTTGGTCAGTTTCTCCATCGCATCCTGACCGTCTGTGGCCTGAATGACCTGGTAGCCAACTCGCTCTAGGTTGAGCGCCAGGAAGCGGCGCACATGGACAGAGTCATCCACGACCATCACCGTCGGACGCTGGGACGGAGTTGACATCGGGTTGCCGATCGGGTTGCCGCGATGGGAACCGGGACTTGCGAGGGCCGCAGCTTGAACAGGGGAGGGTTCGTGCTCAGAGACCGTGAGTTGGGTGGCTGCGAGTTGGGTGGCTGCGAGTTGGGATGTTCTTGGCTGCGATGCTTGGCTCAGGCGCTCTAGCAGCCGCTCCGTATCCACCAAGGGAACTACGCGACCATCGCCCAGAATGGTCGAACCCGCGAAGCCTTGGGGCAGGGGCAAAATCCCCTCAATCGGACGCACCGCCACTTCCTGTTCTCCCCAGAAGCGATCGATTTGAAGACCTATCCAAGTTTTACCCTGGCGCAGAACTAACACTGAAGGCACATCGATTTTGGGGGACTCTTGGGTCTCGGGCGATCGCTGGGGACAGTTGAACCGCAGGTACTGACCCAGGTTCAAAATCGGAACCATCTGGTCATTCCAATGGAGCAGGGTTTGCCCCGCTGATGTACACAAAACTTCGGGCTCAGGAAACACCATCTCCGCAATTTCGTCCGTAGGAAAGGCGATGACCAAGCCCTGGCTTTCCACAACCAGCACCCGCAACACCGACAGTGTAAAAGGCACCGACAATGTAAACAGCGTGCCCTCGCCGGGATAGGTTTCCACCTTCACTTCGCCCCGAACCTGCTGCAAGTTGGTGCGAACCACGTCCATGCCAACCCCTCGGCCCGACAAATCCGTGACGAGTTCCGCTGTACTGAACCCTGGCTCGAAGATTAAGTTTAGGAGTTCCGCCTCGGTCGCTTGCTCAATTTTGTCGGTGCTAATCCCCATTTCGTAGGCCCGAGCCCGGATTTTGTCGAGGTTGATGCCCGCGCCATCATCGCGCACTTGAATGATCGTTTGGCTGCCGCGATGGGCGGCTCGAATTTCAATCAGACCTTGGGCCGGTTTGCCTTGGGCCGCCCGGACTTCGGGTTGCTCAATTCCATGGTCAAAGCCATTGCGAAGCAGGTGCAACAGCGGATCGCTCAGGGCTTCGAGAATCGCCCGATCGATCAAGGTGCCCCCCCCATAACTCTTCAACTCCACAGACTTGCCGTACTCCACCGAGAGATCTCGCATCATTCTCGGAAACCGACCCATCAGGTCGGCAAGGGGGCGCATCCGCGTTTGGGTCACCTTAAGCTGAAGTTGTTTGAGCGTTTGGTTAAGGCTGCGAGCAACTTGCTGGGTCTCTGCTAGGCCAAGGTCAATATCGGTGGCAACTTCCTGGAGTTGCACTACATTTTCCATTTGCGCTTGGGAAAGCAGGTGCAAATCGCTGTAATGGTCTTTCTCTAAAACGTCGAAATAGGGGATATCGCCGGAGTAATCTGCTCGGTGCAATGGCGGTGGGCGACGCCCTGGACGGCGAGGTTCCAGATGAGCGCTCGGGTGAGAATTTTGATGAGAATTTTGATGAGTCTCTGGGGCGATCGCCACTGCCGAGACAGGAGGTCGTGTTCGAGCCTGGGGTACAACACCCGCAGTGGTGACCTGATCTTGGAAGGTGCGCAGTTCGTAGTTGCTGGCTTCGACATTTTGAACGCGATCGCGCAACAGCTCCACGGAGGACTGAACCCGGCTCAGACGCAGGTTGAGGGCATTGCGGCCAATCAACAGCTCACCAAATAAATCATTCAGTTGCTCTAGCAGCTTGAGCGGAATCCGAACGGTGGTTTCAGCTGTGCGAATTGCGCTTTGGGGGAGGTTTCGGGGCTTAGGACTTGACCTAAGCCCTGGGCCAGGTCTTGAGCCAGGTCTTGAGCCAGAACTTGAGCTTCTTCAGCGCTTGCCACAACCTCAGTGGGAGATGCTAGAGTTTCAGCCCCCAGATCTGTCTCAGACCCAAGACCCCCCGTCAGCAGGGCAGCAAGGTCATTGAGATCGGTCATGTCGGTCAGGTTGGTGATATCCGCTAGATCTGCGACATTAACTAGATCTGCGACATTGGCCAAATCTGCGAGATTAGCTGGAGCGATTGGAGTGCCTTCGGGAGCGTTGGGCCGATGGAATGCATCCAATTCCTGGGGCAGGTGCTCGGTATGGCCGAGTACAATCATGGCCTGGGAGCGTCGCCAAGTTGCGAGGGCGGCGGTGGCGATCGCCTCCACATGATCAGGCTGGCTCTGGAGGTGCTGCTTGACGCGATCGCACAAGGCCACCAGCGCATCGAGCTTGATCATCGTGCCCAAGGATGCCAAGTCCTCCGCCAGCAGGATTACTGCCGCACTCAACTGCTCTGGGGAAAGCTGACCGATTTTGCCCTCAAGTTCCGTCAGCAACGGTTCAACTTCAGTATCAAACAGTTGCACCACCACATTGGTGCCTTCTCGCTGGGAGAGCAGCGCATTTTCATCCTCCGGCTGCAAATCCCCCAGCCGAGTCTGGAGTTGTGCAAACACCGGCTCAATCTGGGCCTTCCACCAAGATCGGGTCGGGGACTTACCCTGGCGATAAAAATCCCGCACCTGGCAGAGGCAATCCACCGCTTGCAACAGCAAGGTCTCCAGGGCGTCATCCAGCACCAGGGATTCACGGCGGGCCATCAGGATTTTGAAAAAGTCCTCAAGCCGATGGGCCATCTGGCTCATGGCCTTGAGCTCCATCATGGCAGCTCCACCCTTAATCGAGTGGGCGGCCCGCAGCGCACCATCCATCCACTCTCGCTCAATGCCTCGATTTTTCAGGCCCAATAGTGAGGTTTCTAGCGTATCGAGATAGGCTTGGGCTTCCTCCAAAAAGCTTTGCTGAAGCGCGTGATCTGTATTGCGTCCCATAGGTGATTGCGTCCGATACGTGATGGCGTCCGATAGGAAAGGGCGTTCGATAGGGCGGCTGTGGCCTATGCGCCTTTGCTGATCTTGAATTGACCCACCGCTGCTTCGAGCCGCTGGGCGATCGCCACCGTCTCCTTCAGCGAACCTGCCACTTCGCGGGAGGAGGTTGAAGTTTCAACAGAAACCTGGCTAATTTCCTGCATCAAATGGGTCACCGCCGTCGAAGTCTCCGTCTGGGACACCGTTGCCTCGGAGATAGACTGAAGCAACGCATTAATTTGGCGAGACACGTTCAAAATATCCTCCAGGCTGTCCTTGGTAGCCTCCACCAACTGAGTGCCTTCGACTACCTGGGTGGTACCCACTTCCATCGCTTCCACCACGGCATTGGTTTCCCGCTGAATCCCTTCCACGATTTTCTCAATCTCCTGGGTCGCGTTGGCCGACTGCTCTGCCAGAGCCCCGACCTCTTCGGCAACCACCGCGAAGCCTTGGCCTTCTTCTCCGGCGCGGGCGGCCTCAATACTGGCGTTGACCGCCAGCAAGTTGGTCTTCATCGCAATCTGGTTAATCAGAGCGACAACCTTCGAAATCTGCTGGGAGGATTCGCCCAGACGCTTCACCTTTTTGGCGGTTTCCGCTACCGTTGCCCGCAGACCCAGAATCGTGTCCACCGTTTTGTCCATGGCGACTTCGCCTGCCGCAGCCGTCGTCTCCGCAGAGCGGGAGACCTCAGCGGCTTGGTTGGCGCTCTGGGCTACTGCCTGAATCGATCGGGTCATGGTTTCCACAGACTGTAGTGTCCGGGTGATTTCCTCGGACTGGCGCAGGGCTCCTTCCGCCAGTTGGTTAATCGAACCTTCGTTGTCGGTAACCGATGTGTTTACCTGGGTGGCAGCCTGCTTCACCTTGCCAACAATGTCTCGCAAACTGGTGATAATCAAGTTAAAGAAATCTGCGACGGTTCCCATTTCACCGCTGCTGACGTGGGCGTGAACCGTGAGGTCACCGTGGGCTGCACCTTCAATGCTGTCCAAGAATTCGAGCAGTTGTAGTTGTAGTGCTTCGCTTTGTTGGCGCTGGTTATCCACTTCCTCCTGAAGAGGTTGGGAGAGTTGGCGGGAGAGCAATTGGGTGACCATGGCTGCCACTGCACCCAGGACGACGGCGGTTCCGAGGAAAATCAACAGCAACCGATTCGCACTGGCCGCAATTTCAGATTTCTGAACGGAGGCGATCGCAACCCAGTCAGTTCCCGGTATCTGGGATAGCGTGTAGTGGCGACCTTGGCTGGAAAAAGATGCATAAAAGGGTTCAGGATGTTCCTCTTCTGCCAGATTCGACGACGCATGCTGGAGAAGATTTAATGAGACATTGCTGATCGAGTAATCAACCTGCCACTGCTTCGCCAAGGCGGTTGTGTCCGCACCAGGCTTAACTTGAACAAGCGCCTGGGCAACTTTGCCCAGTACCTCGCCACCCGTGAGTTCACGACTGCTACTATGGCCCTTAATCGTGACTGCTTTCATCACTTCACCGGTTCCAGCATCCAGAAGCTGGATTTGCTCAGAGGCTCGGAAGCGAGTATGGGCAGGATCTAGGAGATCCTCAATGCCACTAAAGGAGCTCAACGGTAGCCCCGCCTTAATTATCCCCAGAAGTTCACCCTGGCTTCCCAGGACAGACTGCACCAGCTCTACGTTCACAGAGTTACTCGATTCGTCAAATTCCGGATCACCAATCCAACGCCCCAGCTCTTGACCGCTTTTCCACCAATCCTCATCACTCTGAACAAAGTCTGAGGTGGGATTGCTATAGGCCACATTAAAGCCATTTTTTTCGGTCAGGAATAGTTCTGCAAGACCACCCGTCTCTGCAAATTTTTTCAGAGTGGTGTTGAGAACATTGTCATTTTGAAGGAGATGCGTCTCGGAAAATTGTTCTTCAAGTTTCTCGATCGGTTGTCCTTTCAATTTGTCAGCGTCTACTTTTTGGTTTGCGACCTGCAGTGCATTTAGAATAAATGGGTTTGACGCCACATTGGCGGGTGTCTCAAAAGCTTTCTCAAGAAAATCCAAAGTGATTTCACTAGCCAGAATCGACTTGGTCTGCAAATCTTCTGCTGCGGCAATTCTACTACGGGTTTGGGTGACGCCAAACCCGATCAAGCTAGCGACCAACAGAGGGATCAATGCTGTTGGCAAAAAAGTCCACAGCAGTCGATTTTGCAGTGTATTTCCCTGCAAAAGAAATTGAACTCCGCTCAGCTCACCCTTCCTTTTACGGCTTTTTTCCTGTGATTTTACGCCTAATGTTGAGTCAAAAGATGCCATAGATAAGGACTGTATTCCATCCAAATTGATGTCATCCAGACTGAAATCAGCATTGCTTTCAGAATGACTTTTCAGCGACTGAGCAGATTGTTGTTCTAGGATGGGATCATTCATGAGTGCTGCACCTCTTTAGTTGTAATGTGAGTATTCGGTGTGAGTATTGAACGTCGAATTGGGAGGATATTTCTGGGTGAGGATGAGATTGCCACTGAGACCATCATTGAGTGATTAATTCCCCAGATCTGAGCTACCTGAGATACAGGCTTGGGCGATCGCCTCCGCATCCAAAACCAAGCACAACTCCTCCTGGTGTAGAACCAGGCCCGCAACGCAGGGTGCAAGGGTAGATGAAAACTGTTCTGGGGACGGCTGCAGTAGAGTCTGAGACAGTCTGACACTGCCCCTCATGTGATGAACCGCAAACCCCATCAAGACATAATCTGACTGCAACAGGGTCGTTGCAACCCGTTCAGAAGGTTGTACTGGCACTCTCAGAACAATCACGCTGTAGGTATCCAGCTCCAGGGGTAAGGGGGCCAATCCCAGCATTTGCGCCAAATCCACAATCCAGAAAATGTGGCCTCTGCGATTGAACAAGCCCAGTATCCCCGCCGCCATCGCGGGCATCGCGGTGATTTGATCCGCGAAGATGTCCATCACTTCATGGGAGTGTTGGGTCGAGATTAGGGCTGGCGTCTGCGGATCGAGTAGAAAGCTGAGATAGACTGGCCCTGCCCTGCGAGAACGAACCCCAGAGAGGCGATCGGAGGGTTGACTTAACTTTGCTGTTTCCATCACAAGTTTCTACCCTAAAACAGACTGAACAGCTCGCAGCAGCAAAGAGGCTTCAAAGGGCTTTACCACATAGGCCTGGGCTCCCTGCTTTTTGGCCCACATTCGATCGATGGTTTGGTCTTTAGACGTACAAATGACGATGGGTACATTTTGGGTTGTTGCATGATTTTTGAGATTACGGCACAATTCAAAGCCGCTTTGTCCCGGCATTGAGATGTCGGTAACCACGGCATCTGGCAGTTGATCTAAGGCTTTTTCAAGTGCCTCTTCTGCACTCGAAGCACGGATGACCAGGTGTCCGCCTTGGTTCAGACTTCGACAGATAACTTCCATGTCCGTTGCCATATCATCAACGACTAAAATCTTGGCCATTGCTTGTTTCTCTCTTTTGAAATTTCAAACGATAAACTTCAGATGACAAACCTTAAACAGCAAACAAAAGCTATTTCCGATTCAAGGTTGTTCAAAATCTTCAACCCTGTATCAATCGATGAGCATGAAATTCTTTCAATGCTGAATTCATTTGAGAATGTTCGCTCAACTTCTGTAAATGCCGCTTCACAACGGTGAGCAATCCCTCTGAAGTGAATGGTTTGGTCACATAGTCAGAAGCCCCTGCATCCATTGCCATGGAGCGATTGAGACCTCCGCTGTTGCCGGTCACCATAATGATAGGAATGCGCTTAAATTGCTCGTTACCACGAATCATTCGACAGAGCTCATAGCCATCTATACTGGGCATGCCGACATCCAAAAGGATGAGATCCGGCTGAATTCGAGACACCCACATTAATGCTCGAACTGAGTTTGTAATCGGAAAAACAGAAAAGTCCAAATCACTCTCGTTCAGACAGTTTGTGATTTCTTGCAAAATCGTTGGACTGTCGTCCACGCAGGCAATTTTGAAAGATGTCTGCTCCCCTTTCTCAGACAAAGTCGGTACGGCGGGTGGAAAAGCCCTAGAAGTCGTCTGAGTCTTGCTGGGGGGGACAGACTTTGGCGCAGGTGTGAGTTCGACAATTCCCTGCTGTGCCAACGGATAAATCCGCTGGGCTAACTGGAGGGCATCTTGCTTGAGGTCGTAAGCTATCTCATAGAAACTTGATCCTCGATTACAAGCGTTGATCAGACTTTGAGCTTGCACTGGACCATAAGTCTGATGAAGAATTTGGCTAAAACGCTCCGCATCGCGGATGCGCGGGCATTGGAAGAGAGGGCCTATAAATCGACCCTGGTGGCACCAATCTTGGACTTGGCCCTGCAACGCGGCAATGAGTTCATCGATACCCAGGGCGAGCAGAATGGGTTCAATACTTGGGGCTGAGGACTGAATTTCTAGCTCGCAGGACTCTAGAGACAAGATTTGAACGAATACTTCCAGTGAGCTGAGGGACAGCATTTGCTTGGTTTGGGCTAAGCTGATGCGACCTTGTCGCCAATGCTGGCAGAGGTAGGCATAGTCGGACTGATTGGCGTCCCATTCCAGGGGATGGAGGTTGGGGCTATAGCGTTGTAGAAGATAGCGAAAACGGGTCTGTTGATCGCGATCGCTCGTCGCAAAATTCAGCTTTCCCTCGGTCAAAATAATTTCCAGCTCACGACATCTGCAGATCTCCATCGCACGAGTACTTCGCCTGTGACCTGATGTTCAACAAGGGATTTTAGGTCAGAAAGCGTAGAGCGAGAAGACCGACTCGCGAGATTTAAAGAGGCTTGCATCTGCATGACCTTCAGACGAATCTTTTTTTGTATGGTCGTAGCGTACCCAGGCCTACCTGCAAGATCACGATGAGGAGCGCAAAGATACATTGATCCAGAACTGACCCATAACAAGAGAAGACTCATTTGAGAGGATTAGATTCGCCAGAATTTGGACGAGGGCAAGGGCTGAAATTTTTTCAAACTTTGCTTCTGAAAAAAAATGGAGGCCGAAGCCTCCTACATTGATTTCTATCTAATTTTTGGCACCTGGCGTATCAACTCGGTTCCCTGCCAGGCAACCCCCAGTTCAATAATTCCCAACTGAATAATTTCCGGTCAAGCTACTCCCACTCAATCGTCCCCGGTGGTTTGGAGGTAATGTCATAGACGACCCGATTGACTCCTTCCACCTCATTGACAATTCGATTGGAAATAATTTCTAGAATGTCGTAGGGAACCCGCGACCAATCTGCTGTCATGCCGTCCTCGCTGCTGACCATCCGCAGCACGATCGGATAGGCGTAGGTTCGCTGGTCGCCCATGACGCCGACACTGCGCACGGGCAGCAGCACCGCAAAAGCTTGCCAGAGGTCGTTGTAGAGGCTGTGGCGGTTTACTTCCTGGCGAACAATCAAATCCGCGTCCCGCAGGATATTCAAGCGCTCGGCAGTGACCTCACCCAAAATGCGAATCGCGAGTCCCGGCCCTGGGAACGGCTGACGATTGACGATTTCTTCGGGCAAGTCGAGGGCACGCCCCAGCTTGCGCACTTCGTCTTTAAACAGTTTGCGCAGGGGTTCAACGAGCTTGAATTGAAGATCTTTGGGCAAGCCGCCGACATTGTGGTGGCTCTTGATTTTGACCGCGACGCGTTCGCCTGTCTTGGGGTCAACGTTCGTGTCGGCGGATTCAATCACGTCCGGGTAAAGTGTGCCCTGGGCCAAATAATCGAAAGGGCCGAGTTCCTTCGATTTTTCTTCGAAGACGCGGATGAATTCGTGGCCGATGCGTTTGCGCTTTTCCTCGGGGTCGGTGATGCCTTTAACTTTTTCGAGGAAGCGCGCACGGGCTTGTACATGCACTACATGGATGTGAAATTGCTCTTCAAATAGCTTCACGAGGCGCTCGGGTTCACCCTTGCGCATGAAGCCTTGGTCAATAAACATGCAGGTAAGTTGGTCGCCGATCGCCCGATGAAGTAAAAATGCCAGGGTCGAAGAATCGACCCCGCCGGAGAGCGCTAGCAACACGCGCTTGTCTCCGACCTTGGCTTTGACCTCTCGCACGGCTTCTTCGACAAACGCCTCCGTGGTCCAAGTGGGCTCGCACTTGCAAATGTGATAGACGAAGTTGCGAATGAGCGTCATCCCCCCGATGGAATGAACCACCTCCGGGTGGAACTGGACGCCGTACATTTTTTTCTCGGGGTTGGCGATCGCCGCACAGGGCGTATTCTCCGTATGGGCCATCCGCTCAAACCCTGGGGGCATTTGTACAACCGAGTCCGCATGGCTCATCCACATCGTTGTGCCCTGCTCGACATCGGTGAGCAAATCTACGGGGTCATCAATGTGGAGAGAGGCTTTGCCGTATTCGGCGCGATCGGCCTGCTCCACGGTGCCGCCGAGCTGCTGCACCATCAGCTGCATGCCATAACACACGCCAAAAATCGGAATGCCCAAGCCCCAAATCTCCGGGTCACAGTGGGGTGCGCCCTCTGCGTAGACCGAGTTGGGGCCGCCGGACAGGATAATGCCGCTGGGGTTGAGCGATCGAATCTGCTCGGCGGTGGTGCGATAGGAAAGAACTTCGGAATAAACCTCGGTTTCGCGAACGCGGCGGGCGATCAATTCGGAATACTGAGACCCAAAATCCAGAATGGCGATCATCTGGCGGTTGAGGGACTTGCCTAATGTTGCGGTCGGTTCGGTAGAAATGGTCTGGGGAGATGAAACCACAAAGGTACCCTGCTGATGTCAGTGTGAAAGGCGAAGCGCGAGATGCCGATAGCCAGAAGCCTAGGGCAAAATCTCACAGAAGAAAGCTCATCCTAAAAAAGTCTGTCGTCAAAAGTCTGCAATTACTTAAAAAGTGTCGTGGAAAACGTATAGAAACCGCGACCCAATTCAGGGTATTTAAAAGTTTTTATTCAGAATAATCTAACACAAGACGATCGAGGTTTGAAGTTGAGGTTTCAAGGCCAATTTCAGGATCCGACGGGAGTGTTCTTTGATCATCGACAGACCCGCGCTAGGGCATGTCTTCGCTAGGGCTCTAGGGAGAGCGTGGAGTGCCAAGTGTTTTGGGGGAGGAGGGGGCGATCGCGCGGCAGGATTGCGATCGGCTCCGTCAGTGTAAAGTCTCCGGCTTCAATTTTTTGCTTGAGGGCGATCGCCACCTGTCCCGCCAGATACACGCTGGTCAGCGGAGCCACCCGCACCACCCGTCCATCGATTTTGATCTTGCCCGACTTCAGCTGGGCGTAGCTCACCAAGCCAAACGTCGGCCTTACCCGCCGAGGAATCGAAAAGTCCATTACCGGCGCAACCAGGTCTTCATCTTTGACCGCACATTTCTCTAGTACCGCTTCATCGAGCACCGGCAACGGCACCCCCACCCCCAGCATCAACGACGGCCCATAGCCCCGGAAGTAGCAGCCCCGAACCCACTTGGGATCCATTTGCTTCGCGTCGCCGACCAAGGCCAAGGTTGCCGCTGGGCCAATGGGTGTTCCGTTGGGCAATCGCTTTTGGAGTGGAAAATGCTGGGTGCCTTCCCAGGTCACATAGCCATCGCCGCCCCCCAAAAAAATGCGTGAGCCCACGCCAACCAAGCGCAAATCTGGGTCATTCAGCAGCGGCGACAGCGCACCCAAGTTGGCATAGACGGCGTTGCCCAGACCGGGCTGCAACGGCCCCAAATAGGTATAGAGCGGACGATTGCCACCGTTGACGCCGACGATAAAGTTTTGGTAGAGGTTGCGCGGATTGAACAAATAAAATTGGTTAATCGTGTCCTTCGTAATCGTTGTTTCAAAGGCTGTCCGGGGATAGCAGTCTGTGCCCTGGCCCACAGCTCGCAGCGACACGGATTTCCCCGCGATCAAATCTGCGATCACGTGGCCTCCGCCCCGTTCCCCTTCGGGGTCTTCGCTCATCTGGGCTGCGCCCAAATAGAGATCCACTGCGCCAAAACCGGAATAGGCCAACACATTGTCCAGCCAGCACTGACGAATTTTGATCGGTGGATCGGTGTGACCCAGATTGAGAATTGCGCCGGAGGACTCCATCGGCTCAAAGGTGCCGGTGGTAATCACATCGACTTGCTGGGCCGCTTGGACGACACCCAGGTCTGCGATGCGCGCTTTGGCCTCGGTAATCGTCCAAACTTTGGCTTTGCCAGTTCGAATTTTTTCGTTGATTTCAGCGATCGTCTGCATCAAAACACCGTCCGCATCAAGATCACAGCCACACCCTCTGCCTGAACATCCGCCCGGACTTCTACCTTGACATTCCACCCAAAGCAAGGGGCGATCTCGAGCAAAAGAGCGTGCCGACCGAAGACGCGACACGCTCTTTTGCTCAAACCGAGTTAAACAAGTTTCTTATTAAACTGAAACGTTGCCCGAGGGCCAGGTTGATCGAACGCGAAACAGGTTCTAGCGGAAGCCCACAGCAGCCTGCCAAACAAATGCAAGCAGCAGGAAAAAGAGGGGGATCACCGGCAGAACGTCTACCAGGGGACCAAACATCCGATAGGCTTCAGGCAGTTTTGCTAAAAGAACGACGGCTTCCATTAAATCAGCTTCCTTTTCAAACGATAAACAAGGTCGGACGATCGCGATTTACCAATACTACCACCGGGCTGGAAGCACACCACTTGCATTGATCGTTCTGCCATCGTTCTGGGGTGATCTGGAACAGTCTGGGACGGTCTCAAGCCTCATTTTGCCTCTTCTACGGGGGTGGAGCCAAACCATTTGGCATCCAGCGATCGCAACACCCCCCGCTCCTGTAACACCACCAACGCATAGTCCAAGGTTTCCCTCAGCGCCCCATTGTTCGCGGCCAGAGCAATGCCGTAGTCCTCGTGGGTGAGACGATCGCCCACCGCCTCAAATTCCGGATGACGGGCCACAAAATATTGCACCTCGGGATAGTCCCGCACGATGCCTTGGACTTCTCCTTGGGCCAGGGCCGCGACGGCGGCATCGAAGGAGGCGTAGGCTTGGATGGTGACGGGCTGCGATCGCAAAAATGACGCTGCGGTCGTTTCAGCGACCACGCCGATGGCTTGGCCGCGCAAGTCCTCAAGGCCCCGAACACCGCTTTCCATCTCCTGAACCGTCATCGAAGCAATAAAATTCGCCACAATAAAAAAACTGATCCCCATCCAAACCGCAGTGATGCAGCGAGAGAAAAAGCGAGTCGGAACCACATCGCCGTAGCCAAAAGTCCCGAGGGTGACAATGGCAAACCAAAAGCCCTGCCCCAGGCCTCGCAGGGGCTGGGCCGGAAATGCTCATTGTGGGGATGCTCGATCGCCCAAACCATCGCCCCCACCAAGGCGCTGCTGCCCAAAACCAAGAGTAAGGCCCGGAGCGAATCCCAATTGCCCAAAATATTGCCCAAAATCCCGAAGGCGCGTGCTAGCCCTCCGGCTTGCTGACGTTTGACCATCAGCTGGAGACCCGACTGATAAAACGGGTAGGAAAAGCCAAGGTTGGTTTTGAGCCGATCAGAAGTGATGGAAAGACCGGCGATCGCAGCATCCACCTGGCCCGATCGCACAGCCTGGAGGAGCGCAGGTACAGAAGGATAGGGCACAAACCGGGTCTCGAGGTTTTGCTGTTCGGCGATGGCATTCCACAAATCAATGCTGTAACCGTAGGCAGGCTGATTGCCTTCGGGCAAAAAAACAAAGGGTTGGAATTCTTTGATGCCGACCGTTAGGGTGCGCGCTGGCAGGACTTCCGGCGCGATCGCATTGGGCGTAACGGCGACCCCGAAGGCGACTGGACTCCAGCTCAAGACTATGACAGGGATTGTCCAGCGGAGCAATGGGCTACCCCAAGCCGGGAGGGATCGCAACAATTGGGCGCAAGACGCAGAGCAGAGCATATCAAAAGATCAGGAGAGGAGAAAACAAGGCCGTCTACCTTATCGTTTCAAGGCAAATAATTTTGCAACCGGACGTTTGCCGGTAGCCGGGCCTACCCCCAACCCAAACACCCCAAATACCCAAACACCCCAAACGCAGAAAACCCAGCACTGCGGCTGGGCTTTGAGAAGAAGTGAGGGCATTTAGGCCTTGCATTATTAAGACGAAATTAATCAAACGAAATTAATCAAACGAGATTAAGACGAATAAGGCACACCCCGATAGGTCAGCAGCGCCGACAAGCGAGACAAGACTCGCCCTCCCCGTGCCAGATGTTCTCGCAACGGACATCCCCGGTAGCGACCAATCACATCCCCTTCCTGAGAAACCTCAACCTGAGGTTCGTACTCATAAGTCACACCGCGATAGCAGAGTTTCATCGTCTCGTTCTCCTGTGCATTCAGTACTAAACACCAGAAAGGCATTTGAGAGCAATCGGTCAAGGTGAACTATCGAACGTCGAACAAGCACTCAAAATGTATCTGTTGATACTGAAATTTTAGCGCAGTTCACTGAGGCGATCGTTGGGGTGCATCATTTCTTTGCAGAATTTCGTTACAGAACCTCGACAACAGCTGACCAGACGGTACTTTAAATCTTTAGCTTCCATTGCCTCACCCATTGCCTCACCCATTGCCTCACCCATTGCCTCACCCATTGCCTCACCCATGATTGCCCAGCCTCACCAGAAAGCACGCCCCATCAAGCCAGGGGGCGTTTATCCGGCCAAAGAACTGTGTAGCCAGTGTGGTCTGTGTGATACGTCCTACGTTCACTACGTCAAAGATGCCTGCGCCTTTTTGAATCAACAGTTTGACCGGCTTGAGTACCAGGCCCATGGGCGATCGCGCGACCTCGACAACCCCGATGAACTCTACTTCGGTGTCCAAGAGACCATGGTGGCGGCGCGCAAAATCGAGCCCATTCCCGGAGCCCAGTGGACGGGCATTGTCAGCACCCTGGCGATTGAAATGCTCCACCGGGGCCTGGTCGAAGGCGTGATTTGCGTGCAGAACAGCGAAAGCGATCGCTTTCAACCCCAGCCGATCCTGGCCCGCACCGCCGAGGAAATTTTGGCCGCGCGGGTGAATAAGCCCACGCTCTCGCCCAATTTGTCGATGCTCGACCAGATCGAGCAATCGGGGATGAAGCGGCTACTGGCCATTGGCGTCGGCTGCCAAATTCAGGCGCTGCGAGCCGTGCAAGACAAACTGGGTTTAGAAAAGCTGTATGTGCTGGGGATGCCCTGTGTGGATAACGTCTCCCGAGATGGCCTGAACAAATTTTGCAGACCACCAGTCGATCGCCCCAAACCGTCGTCCACTACGAGTTCATGCAGGACTTTAACGTCCACTTTCGCCATGAAGACGGCTCCGAAGAAAAAGTGCCGTTCTTTGGCCTCAAAACCAATCAGCTCAAGGATGTGTTCGCGCCCTCTTGCCTCAGCTGTTTTGACTACACCAACGCCCTGGCGGACATCGTGATTGGCTACATGGGTGCGCCCTTTGGCTGGCAATGGATTGTGGTGCGCAACCCAACCGGTGCGGAGATGCTGACGGTGCTAGAGGGGCTGATTGAGACCCAGCCGGTGGAGAGTCAGGGCGATCGCAAAGCCGCTGTCCAGCAAAGCATTCCGGCCTACGACAAAGGCGTGACGTTGCCGATGTGGGCTGCAAAACTTATGGGCGTGGTGATCGAAAAAATTGGCCCCAAGGGCTTAGAGTACGCCCGATTTTCGATCGATTCTCATTTCACCCGCAATTACCTACACGTGCGTCGCAACTATCCCCAAAAACTGACCGCCCATGTGCCGGAATTTGCCAAGCGAATTGTGGCGCAATATCAGCTACCAGAAGATTGACGTTCATGCCTTCCTCCCGGTCGCGCTCCGTCTCGCCACCCCCTAATCCTTCGGGTATAGGCGGAGCATTGCGGAGATTCTGGGTGGAGGTTTGAGGACAGAAGCTGAAGAACACCTTAAGGCTTTTGTACTTCTGTAAATCGTCGGTTAAGTTGTGTGGATTAAAGATACCTCCTAACTGCGTCTGAGGCCCTGCGGATTCTGCATCCAGCAGGGTTTTTCTTTGAGGTTTTATGCGTTTTTTCCACGTTGGCCAGTTTTTTCGGGGAGCGATCGCCCTAATCTTAAGCCTCGTCCTCGCCGGGCCGGTGCTCTTAGGCCAACCGGGAGTCGTGCGAGCAGAAGCCCTGGGCGCGATCGCGGAGGTGCACCCCCCTACGCCCTACCGCATCCGACGACGCCCCAGCCCAGATGCCATCGGCAAGGTTTACCTGGGCCGCGAGATTGCCCAGGTGATGGGTCACCGCGCCGCCATGTGGCTAGAGCGACCTAGTCGCCTGATGGAAGAGCGCCCGGACTTGCTCCTGCAGCTGTTGAATTTGCCGGGGGATGCCGTGGTGGCCGATATTGGCGCGGGAACGGGCCTGTTTAGCGTACGTTTGGCCAAACAACTGCCTGAGGGGAAAGTGTTGGCCGTCGATATTCAGCCAGAAATGCTGGACATTTTGCAATTTTTTAAGGACGAAGAAAACCTGGACAATATCGAGTTGATTCAAGCGACGGATACTGATCCCCATCTGCCCGACAACAGCGTTGATTTAGCCTTGGTGGTGGACGCGTATCATGAATTTGAGTTTCCCCGCGAAGTAATGACGGGGGTGGTGCGATCGCTCAAGCCCAAGGGTCAGGTTGTTTTGGCTGAATATCGTGGCGAGAATCCGCTGATTGCGATCAAGCCCCACCACAAGATGACCCAAAGACAAGTGCGCAAGGAAATGAAAGCTGTGGGGCTGGTCTGGCAAAAAACCAATCAGTCTTTACCTCAACAGCATTTGATGTTTTTTGTGCGATCGCAGACGCCCTAACACCGCTCCGAGCCTCAGCCCAACTCACCGCAATCCCAGCAGCGGGTCCCTGCAGAGTTCATCTTGAACCGTTCGTCTTGCACCGTTCCGATTTAATCTTTCATAAGTTCTTCAAGAGGCAACCCCTGTGAGTCCAGACACCCTCGTTTCCTTTGCCAGTGCCCCTTCGACCGAGGCTCCTGCCTTTGACTATGCAGGCTTCGATCAAGACGTCATGCAAACCTATGGGCGCTTTCCGCTGGCCCTGGAACGAGGTCTGGGCTGCCGGGTGTGGGATACCGAGGGCCGCGCTTATTTAGACTTTGTCGCAGGGATCGCCACTTGCACCTTGGGCCACTCCCACCCGGTGATCGTCGCAGCGGTGACGGATCAAATCCAGCGGCTCCAGCATGTTTCCAATTTGTATTACATTCCGCTGCAAGGGGAGTTAGCTCACTGGCTGGTTGAGCACTCCTGCGCGGATAGCGTGTTCTTTTGCAACTCCGGTGCAGAGGCCAATGAGGGCGCGATTAAGCTAGCGCGCAAGTATGGCCACACTCGCCTTGGGATTGCAGCGGACATCGACCCCGTGATCATCACGGCCCAGGCCAGTTTCCATGGCCGCACATTGGCGACGGTCACGGCCACGGGGCAGCCCAAGTACCACAAGGGCTTTACGCCGATGGTGCGCGGGTTTCATTACGTGCCCTATAACGATGCTGCGGCCTTGGAAGCGGCGATCGCACAACTCAACGCCAATGGCCCCCAGGTAGCAGCGGTAATGCTGGAGGCGCTCCAGGGCGAGGGCGGCGTCAATCCGGGTCAGGTGGAATACTTTCGGCAGGTACGGGAGTTGTGCGATCGCCACAATCTCCTGCTCATCCTCGACGAAGTCCAGGTGGGCCTGGGTCGCACGGGCCAGCTCTGGGGCTACGAAAACCTGGGCATCGAACCCGATGTGTTTACCCTGGCAAAGGGCTTGGGCGGTGGTATTCCCATTGGCGCATTGCTGTGTAAATCGTCTTGCAATCTGTTTGAGAAGGGCGACCATGCCAGTACGTTTGGCGGCAATCCGTTTGTTTGCCGGGTCGGGGTCACCGTGACGAAGTTTATGGAGCAAAACGATCTGCTCAGCAATGTTCGGGCGCGCGGGGAGCAGTTGCGGGCGGGGCTGAATGCGATCGCCGCCCAATACCCCGACCATCTCAGCGGGTCGCGGGGGTGGGGGTTAATCAATGGCCTGATTCTGCGCGACGATGAGCTCAAGGCCCCGATTGATATCGTCAAGGCTGCCATGGATGAAGGACTACTGCTGGTGCCTGCGGGGGCGCGGGTGGTGCGCTATGTGCCCCCGTTGATTGTTTCGGCAGCGGAAATTGATGAGGCCTTGGCCCTGACGGAGCGGGCTTTGGCGACGGTGTTTGGCGACTGAACCTGGCGACTGAACCTGGCAGCAGCCAGAACAGCCGGATGAACGGCGATTCATCCCTGCGGTCGGATGGGTTCGGGGGGGCTAGGTTCAAGCTTCGGGTTCAAGCTTCGTGGGCAACTGTGCGATCGCGCCTTAAGGCGGCCATTTCCTACATTCATCTCGCCCATGCGATCAGAATCGAGCCTCGACCAACTGCTGCTCCCGTTTCAGCCCTTCGGCGTCAACCTCGGCCTCAGCCGGATTCAACGCCTACTGGCCGCCCTCGGCAATCCCCAGGACGCAGTGCCGATTGTCCATGTGGCAGGCAGCAACGGTAAGGGCTCCGTCTGTGCCTATCTCGCCTCGGTGCTGAGCACCGCAGGCTATCGCACCGGGATGTATACCTCACCCCATTTGGTCAGTTGGACGGAGCGAATTCAGATCGGTCAGGGCGGCGGCTTGCAGGCGATCGCCCTCGAAGATCTCGAAGCGCTGCTTAAAGCGACGATCGCCGCCGTAGACCCGGCCCAGCCCCAACCCACCCTCTTCGAAATCGTCACCGCTGCGGCTTGGCGCTACTTTGCCCAGCAAGCCGTGGACATCGCCATTGTTGAAGTGGGTCTGGGCGGACGTTTGGATGCGACGAATGTGTGCGATCGCCCCCTCGCCAGCGTGATCACCTCCCTGAGCAAGGAACATTGGCAAGTTCTAGGCGAAACCCTGACTGAAATTGCCACCGAAAAAGCGGGGGTTCTAAAGACAAACTGTCCAGCGATTATTGGCCCACTGCCCGACGACGCTCGGCGAGTCGTCGCCCAGCGTGCCAATGCCCTGGGCTGTGCGACGACTTGGGTCGAACCAGCTCAATCCCTGGCCGACCAGAAGGCCCAGGCCTACGGCATTGTCTACGAACTGCCCCTGGCTGGCCCTATTCAGCTGACCAATTCGGCGATCGCCCTCGCCACACTCCAAGCCTTGCGAAGCCAAGGCTGGCCACTGACCGATGCGGCGATCGCCCAGGGCATGGCCGTGACCCGCTGGCCGGGGCGGATGGAGTGGCAAACCTGGAACGGCCACACCATTCTCACCGATGGGGCTCATAACCCCGCTGCGGCTCTGGCGCTGCGTGCTTATGTGGATGCGTTGGAGCCGGTTTTGGCTCAAGAACCGGTGACGTGGGTGATGGGAATGCTGAGCACGAAGGAGCACGCGGCGGTGTTGCGGGCTTTGTTGCGGGGGGGCGATCGTCTCTACACGCACCGGTGCCGGAGCACAGCAGCGCTGACCCTCAAGCTTTGGTTGAGTTGGCTTGGCAACTGATTCCTGGTTTGGCAGATGCTCAGGCAAGTGAAGATGTGTTTGAGGCCTTGGCTTTGGCTGTTCAGCCGACTTCTCAGCCGACTTCGATCGGGAGGCCCAGTCTGGGCCAATCATCCAGCACCGTTGTTTTGTGTGGCTCGCTGTATCTGCTCGGTTTTTTTAAT
This sequence comes from Synechococcales cyanobacterium CRU_2_2, assembly GCA_012034805.1. GTDB lineage: Bacteria > Cyanobacteriota > Cyanobacteriia > PCC-9006 > JAAUQQ01 > JAAUOP01. Next base: position 44,677 of record JAAUOP010000017.1, read on the forward strand.
CGGTCAGTTCAGCAGGGGCGTTGTTAACACACAAAACAGGGCCCCGATCATCTCAGGAGCCCCGCCAGCAAGGTCAGAATGTCGCGAATCCATCAAATGACTACCACATCAATCTTTGCCGCGCCGCCTTGCTTGCAGCCATCATGGCAGAGGCACTGAAGCCGCACTAGTGCGTCGAAAGAAAGCGCAAACAAAGGTGATCGAATGCTCAATCTTTGTAACGAGATCAGGGGATTGTTTCACGGAATCAGGGGATTGTTTGAGGCTTTTGGCTAAGTCAAGGCCAAGGCCCTAGAGACGGGCTCCACCTAGGTCAGACTTTCCAGCTCATCTTCGCGCATGTGAGTCAAAAACTTCGGGTCAATATCGAACTGGACACACACCGGAAAATTGGCGCTGACCGGACGTCCTTGCCATTCGGTTAATACTTTGACGACCTCCCCCTCATAGCCCTGGATATCCACAGGCTCATTTTTCTTTTTAGGAAAGTGAAATACCATCACCTCATGCTTGACCCGGACGCGATCGCCAACATTCATTCCCACTTCCTCTCAACAAACCTAAACAGCAAAACAGGTCTCAGCCCCAAGACCCAAGACCTCAGCGTCTGGCCCCCGAAACCTAGCCCCGAAGCGAAGCCATTGTACCGTTTTCCGGAACCTGATCCCTGTCGCGTAACCGTTTAATCGGCACTGGTTACGGTGCGGGAGCGATATTTGGCAGCGGTGAGGGGCCGGTTGAGGGCTCCAGTAGAGGCTCCGGTGGAGCTGCGCTTGGAGGGGCGGGCTCACCGGGAATGAGCTCACCGGGAATGGGCTCACCGGGAATGGGCTCACCGGGTAACGGGGTTGGGTCAGCATTGATGCGCTTGAAGGCAAAATAGCCCACCGCACTGCCTAGACCCAAGAGCAACAACAGCGCCAACAGCGTCTTGAGCCCATCGGCCCATCGGCTGCGGGGCTTGGCGACAGGGACGGGCTCTAGCACGGTGCCCAGCAGGGCTTCGGAGGCTTCGGTGAGGGACTCGGCAGGCGTTGGGGTCGTCGCGGCGAGCGCCCGAGAATCGAGCACCACCGGATAGTCGGGCGACACCCGACAGCGGCTCACCACCACCGACACGTTGTCGTGGCCATTGCGTTCGTTGGCCAAATCTACCCATTCCTGGGCCGTCTGCTCGAGGGCAACCTGGCCGCTCAGCGCCTGGGTAACCGAGTCCGCCCAGGATTTTTCGACTTGGCCATTGTCGCTAAGACCATCGGAGCACAGCAGCAACAAGCCATCCTCGTCCAAAATGAGACGCTGGACGGTCACTTGCAAATGCTGGCCATCTCGGATGCCGAGGGCCTGGGTGAGCGAACCCGCATCCGATCGCCGCAGGGCGCTGCGGTAGAAGTCTCGGCCCAGACGCACCTCCCGACAGGCGACGTCGTTGTCTACGGTCAGAGTTTGGCAATAGCGCTGGGTGATCCAGTAGGCGCGACTGTCACCGACGTTGACCAGATAGACCTCGTGGCCGAAGGGGCCGGTGGCCTGCAACGGCTGCTGCACGTGAACGGCCATCACCAAGGTCGTGCCCATGCGCTGGCGCACTTCTCGGGCTTGGTCGTCGTTTTGGGCACTAATCAGATTGTTGACCACCCGGACACTGGCAGAGATTTGTTCCATCACCACCTGGGGTGGCAGGGGTTCTTTGCTGGCAGCAAATTCGCCGAAGAGAGCCTGGAGCTGAAGTTTGAGCGATCGCACCGCCATCTGACTGGCCACCTCTCCCCCCTCATGGCCACCGATACCGTCGCAGACGATCGCCACATGGGGAATCAGCAGACTATCGGGAGCCACCCCGCGATTTTTCAAATCCGTCGGCAGGGGGTAGCAAGAGTCTTCGTTTTGACGATGGGCCGGGCCAGGATCAGTTTGGCCCGCTGTTTGCATCCGCAGGGCAAACTGAGCCGACTGCTTTAACAACAGCCGGTTAAACTGCTCGGCAATGGCATGAATCTCTGCATCCACATCCCGCAATTGCTCGGCGATGGTTTTGAGGTCGGCGCGAATTTTTTCGTCAGCTCGGTCGGCCCAAGTGAGCCAGCGATCGCCCAAATCCGCCAAACTCGGCAACGCCACCTCCCCGGCATAGCGATTTTTGCCCATTGCCGCCCCTAGGGGCTTATCCTCACCCAGGGCGGCATAGAGCTCTCGCAGTCGAATCCGCCAGCCTTCCACCCGCAAATTGTCTTCCACCAGCAAGCTGGCCGCCACACCCAACTGTTCCAGTGGCTCCCAGAGAGCCAAAATTTGGTCAAACCAAGACATTTGCCGCAGCGTGGTGGCCTGTTCGAGCTGCGCGACAAACGCCGGTTGTAGGCTCCCAGCCCCCTCAAGCGGGGCGTTTTCGAGTAAAACCACCGGCGAACGGTAGTCCTCCACCGTCTGCACGTCGTAGACCACTGGCAAGTGCAACCGCTGGGGATAGAGATAGAGATAGGGCAGCAGCTCGCGATCGATCTCTTCTGGGGCTTCAATGGCCAACTCGGGCTGGGTATCAAGCCACACCTGGGGTGCAATCACCCGATAGCGGCCTGCGACTTCGGTGCCTGGCGCGAGGTCGAGGGCGGCATCGCCTAAAGCCCAAAGGTACGGATTAATTACGGGTTCAACACCGGTCATGGTCTTAGACAACAAGATGGAGGATGGAAACAGTGACTCGCGCAAACCGTGACGATATGAGAGCTTCTAGCCTTGGTCTTCTAGCCTTGGTCTTCTAGCCTTGGTCTTCTAGCCTTGGTCTTCTAGCCTTGGTCTTCTAGCCTTGGTCTTCCGTTGGGCCAAGAAGCATCCCACCCTAGAAAGAAATTAGTCTAGAGCAATTCAGCCTAACGCAGAGATGTAAGGGGCAAATCCGTAGCGAAATGCCTGATTTTACCCATCGGATTACTCAGGCCACTGCCCCTGGGTCAGAACTATACTTTCGAGTACTGGCCCATGAGCATGGAGGCGGGGTGGAGATGAATTTAGCCTATTACTGGGCGATCGCCGGTCTAATCCTTTGCCTGATGGAGATCTGCATCCCTTCGGCCTTTGTTGAGTCGGCCCTGGGACTCAGTGCTCTAGCCGTGGCCCTCGTCGCGGGTTTTATCCCTATCCTTTGGGTACAGGTGGTGCTTTGGCTACTGCTGTCAACCGCCCTGTTGCTGGGGTTTAGACGACTGAGCCACAGCAGACGGCGCATTCAATACCAGCTCGACGATCCCAATGCCAAAACCATCACCGCCATCCCCCAGGGTGAGACCGGGCGGGTGATGTATGAGGGCACACTGTGGCTGGCGCGATCGGCGGATCCAGAGGAGGCGATCGCCGCCAATCAAACCGTTCAGGTTGTGCAGCAAAAAGGGAATCTTCTGATTGTTATGCCTAGCGAAGTATTGCTTTAAATCCGCCCCAAGCTCCGACCCACCCGCCAACGTCAATGACTCAAGACCAGCCATAGAACAATCATAGGCAATCACAGGAGAAATAATTATGGAAGGACTGCTGGGTGCCATTATTGTCTTTGCGATGGGCGGTAGCGCCCTAGCCAGTACGGTCAAAATTATTAACCAAGGCGACCAAGCCTTGGTCGAGCGCCTCGGGAAATACAGCGGCAGGAAGCTCGATCCCGGTCTGAATTTTTTACTCCCTTTTCTCGACAACGTTGCCGCCAAAGAAACGGTGCGGGAGCGCGTTTTGGACATTCCGCCGCAAAATTGCATCACCAAGGACAATGTTTCGATTTCGGCGGATGCCGTCGTCTATTGGCGAATTACCGATCTGGCCAAGGCCTATTACAAGGTTCAAAACCTACGGGATGCCATGGTCAATTTGGTTTTGACCCAGATCCGGGAGGAAATGGGCAAGTTAGAGCTCGATGAAACCTTTACCGCACGGGCCCAGGTCAACGAAGTCCTGCTACGGGAGCTCGACATTGCCACAGACCCCTGGGGGGTCAAGGTTACGCGCGTGGAACTGCGCGACATCGTGCCTTCTAAGGCGGTCTTAGATTCGATGGAATTGCAGATGACGGCGGAGCGCAAAAAACGGGCTGCGATCTTGACCTCTGAAGGCGAAAAGAATTCGGCGATTAATAGCGCCCAAGGCCAAGCCGAGGCTCAGGTGCTTGATGCCCAGGCACGCCAAAAGTCGGTTATTTTAGCGGCGGAGGCCCAGCAAAAGGCGCTGGTGCTCAAGGCCCAGGCCGAGCGCCAGGAGATCGTGCTTAAGGCCCAGGCCACCGCCGAAGCGCTCAAAATTGTTGGGGAAGCACTGCAAAACAATCCCCAGAGTGCCGAGAGCCTGAAGTTTTTGCTGGCGCAGCAGTATTTGGAGATGGGGCTAAAAATTGGTGAAAGTGACAGCGCCAAGGTGATGTTTATGGATCCGAGCAATATTCCGGCCACGATTGAGGGGATGAAGGCGATCGTGAGTGAGTCAACTCGCTAGGGCTAGGGGCACATCCCCGCCAGTAGGGATTACGCATCAGCGGTCTGACCCTCTTTGCCATTGCGCAAGAACCTGGCTAGAGTCATGGCCGCTTGGCTTGTGCCGCTACTCTAGGCGTGACAAGGCCTTTGCAATTCGTTCATTTCAGAGGTCTCATGGCTCAACTTGCTCCCATTCAGCTTGAAGACGGTACGACGATCTACATCGAAGCCAGTGACGAGTGGGCCGCCGCTGCTCCGGTACCTGTTTCATCCAATGCCATTTCTAGCGCTCCCTCTGACGCTGCCCCAGAAATGGGTCGCGATCAAGCAGGTGCTGCTAAGGGCTGGAGCGGTGGCCACCAAAGTCGTGCTGCCCTTCCCCAAGGCTTGGACGCAATGGAAAACACGATTCGGGCCTATACCCAATACACCTTGAACGCCTTCAAACACTCAGAGCAAGCGAGCCCCACTGGGGCCAAAATTAGCAAGGTGATGTTGGAGTTTGGCGTCAAGCTCAGCGGCGAGGCGGGTATTCCCTACATTACCAAGGGCAGCGCCGAAGGCAATCTCAAGGTTTCTGTTGAGTGTCTGTTTGCATAAATCCTGACCTCAGACTAAGACTGGCCGAAACTTAAGACTGGCCGAAACTTAAGACCGGTCGATCTGAAGGCACTCGAGCACAAAGGCGTAGTCAAAGGCGGCCTCTTTGAGGGCTTCGTAGCGTCCGGAGGCCCCGCCATGACCGGCGTCGAGGTTGGTTTTGAGCAGGAGCCGATGGGTGTCGGTTTTGAGTTGGCGCAGTTTGGCGGTCCATTTGGCCGGTTCCCAGTAGGAAACGCGGGGGTCGTTGAGGCCAGCGGTGATCAGGAGGTGGGGATAGGCTTGGGGCTTGACGTTGTCGTAGGGCGAGTAGGATTTCATATAGTCGTAGAATTCCTTTTCGTTTGGATTGCCCCATTCATCCCACTCCATCACCGAGAGGGGAAGGTCTGGGTCGAGAATAGTGGTGACCACATCGACAAAGGGGACATCGACGATCGCTCCCACAAACAGCTCTGGCCGCAGATTCACCACCGCCCCGATCAGCAGCCCCCCGGCGCTCCCGCCGGAAATCACCAACTGTTCTGGCCGCGTCCACCCTTGACCCATCAGGTATTCCGCACAGGCAATAAAGTCGGTAAACGTATTCTTTTTGTTTAAGAATTTCCCAGCTTCATACCATTTTCGGCCCAGTTCGCCGCCGCCGCGAATATGAGCGATGGCGCAGGTGACGCCCCGATCCAGCAGTGAGAGCCGATTGGACGAAAACGTGGCTGCATTGGGGTAACCGTAGGAGCCATAGCCTGACAAGAGGAGTGCTCCGGGTCTAGCACAGTCTTTTTTATAGACCAGTGAAATCGGAATCTGTGTACCGTCTGAGGCCGTGGCCATCAACCACTCGCTGGCGTATTGGGTGCGATCGTAGTCGCCCAAAACCGACTGCTCCTTTTTCAGCACTCGCTCATGGGTGTCCATGTCGTAGTCATACACCGACCAAGGCGTAATCATCGAACCGTAGTGAAATCGAAGGGTCTGGGTATCAAACTCCGCCATGGCCCCAGCGTAGATCGCGTAGGTCGGCTCGGGAAACGCGAGCTGGGTTGCTTCGCGGGTCGAGAGTTTTTGGATCCGGATGGTGGGGAGCCCCTGTTGCCGTTCGTAAATCACCAGATGATCGGCAAAGGCGCTGATGCCGCTGAGCATGATGTCTTCACGGTGCGGAATGACGGTTTGCCAGTGTTCTCGGCCCGGTGTGGCGACGGGGGTGACCATGAGCTTGAAATTGATCGCGTCTGCGTTGGTGGTGATGTAGAAGCGATTGGTTCCATTCAGCGACCCGTCCAGCGCCCCGTCCAGCTGCGAGGGATCGCGATCGAAACCATTTCCCGGATGATGCTCAAGGTCGTATTCCACCCCCTTTTGACGCGGCTCCACCAGCTGGAAGTCGCCGTCCGGTTGGTTGGCATCGAGATAGCGGATTTCCGAGGTGATTTTGCTTTGGCTGGCGAGCAGCAAATAGGCCTCGCTGCGGGTGGTGCTGATGCTGAGATAGAAGGCGTCGTCGGTTTCTTCGTAGATGAGGCGATCGCCTCTCGGGTCGCTGCCCAAGGTATGCCGCCACAGCTGATAGGGGCGATGGGCCTGATCTAGGCGGGTATAGAACAGCGTCTGATTATCATTTGCCCAGGCAACGCTGTCCACGTCAGGAATTTGTTCTGGGTAGCCGGTCTCTGGGTCACTCGTCTTTGGGTCACTCGTCTTTGGGTCACTCGCCTTTGGGTCACTCGTCTTTGGGTCACTCGTCTTTGGGTCATGGCTCAAACTCTTGAAAACCAGGGCGTACCGCTCGGAGCCGTTGGTATCGATTGAGTAGGCCAGCAGCTGATGATGGGGACTCACCTCGTAGGTTCCCAGAGCAAAATATTCCTGCCCTGCGGCTAGCTCATTCTCATCGAGCAAGATTTCCTCAGGTGCCTCCAAATTCCCCGGTTTGCGACAAAAAATGCCATAGGCTTTGCCCGCTTCCGTGCGGCGGTAATACCAATAGCCGCCATGGCGGTAGGGTACCGAGAGGTCGGTTTCCTGGATACGGCCCAGCATTTCGTCATAGAGCTGCGTTTGCAATGCCTCGGTGTGCCGCATATTTTCCTCAGTGTAGGCATTTTCGGCCTTGAGGTATTCGAGCACGGCGGGGTTGGTGCGATCGCGCATCCAGTAATAGTCATCGACGCGGCGATCGCCATGAATCTCCAGATTTGTGGGCTGTTGGGCAGCCATGGGAGGGGAGCCGGCAGGGGGAAGAGAGGTCATGGGGAAACGGTGAAATGGGGAAATCGAGCGGGGCGCAAGCCGCAGCGGGAGAATGGCAAGCCAGAACGGTTTAGCCGGGGTGACTCCAACTTTCTCAAAATTTGTGCAGTTTTGCTGCATTTTCTGGGCGCAATGTGTAACAAACAGGGTCTCTGGCCGCGACCAAGGCTACCCTAGTGCGAAGGGTGCAATACGCATGTCCTGCTTCATTTGTCCCGCTTCGTTCGCTCTGTCGAACCAAGAGGGAGAATTTGTGAAACTATCCAGCTACAAGACCCAGCTACAAGACCCAGCCAAAAATCCAAGCTACAAATCCAAGCTACAAATCCAAGCTACAAATCCAAGCTACAAATCCAAGCTACAAATCCAAGCCACAAGACCAATCTGTTTGGTGGCTTGCGGTGCGTTCGGTTCAATTTTAGGTTTGCTATGCGATTCCGAGAAGGACAACCCTCCAATGATGGTTTCGGTTCTGAAGCCAATGAGTTGGCCCAGGCCTACGAAGCGCTGTCCCGTCGGGTCGCGGAGGCTCGGGCGGAGCAACGTCTGTTTACGCTCGATGGCGGCTATCAAATGGCAGAGTTGGCGTTTCACCATTTGCTTCAGATCTACCAGAATTTGTCGGTACCAGAACTGGTGGAACATGCCCTGACTCGGGGAGAGGGGGGGCTATCCCAGGAGGGAGCGCTGTGTGTGAAGACGGTTCCGCATACGGTGCGATCGCCCGCTAACACCCTGATTGTCGGCTTGGCTCCCTGGGCAAATGTTTCAACAGAAATGCCTAGGCCACTGTCTGTGTCGGCATTTCACCATTTATACCAAGAGGTGCAGGCCTATGTTCAGGGGCGATCGCTCTATGTCACCGAGGGCGAAATTTCTCCTGGGATTGGGGTGAGAATTGTGACAGAATTGGCATCGCAAGCACTGTTCGCCCAGCAACTGTTTCAGCCTGTGGATCATCTGATGATCGATCAATGGGCCCGGCACGAATCGATTCCCCAGGAATCGACCTCCCAGAAATCCAGATGGGTTCTATGCGATTCGCTAGAACAATGCGATTCGCTAGAACAATGCGATTCGCTAGAACCGTCTGTCTGTCCGCTCCAGGCCGTTGCGCCATCCTCAGGAGCCGAGTCAGATTTGTCGCTGATTCCCGGTTTGCTACTCCCCGGTTTGCCACTCCCCGGTTTGCCCATTACTCTCGTGGTGCTGCCGGGGGTCAAAGGTGAGCCAAGTCTGGAGCAAGAGCTGCCAGGAGAGGTTTTTACAGCGCTGCACCCAGCGCACCGGCTGGCACTGATTGGTGGCTCGCGCAACTGCGAAGAAATTCGGGTGGCTTTGTTTCACTTGCTGGAACAGCTTCTTCTGATCCATTCTATACTGCCGCTGGGACTGACGGCTCAGATCAGGCTCACAGATGTACCTGCAATCGAATCGATCGGTGCCTCTGCAACTACATCCATCTCTCCGTCTCTTCGTAGGGCCGTCCATGCGTCTGCAAGTGTCTCCTTGAGCCTCGTGCTGGGCTTGGATGACCGCCGTCGCCACTGTCTGGATGCCGACCTTTCGTCGGGGCAGCGTTTCGCTTTGGGGACGCGCGCCTTGGGCTGGTTTCCAGATCAGATCGCGACGATCGCCGCTGGCTGGTATGGCAGCGTGGCCCTGGACGATCGCCCAGAGCCCGCCCGCTTTGGTTCTTTGCTCGAAAATGTCATTCTTGACCCCAAAACTGGCACACCGAATCTGGGCGATCGCCGCTGGAGCGAAGCCCCCCACATCGCCTGCCCGGCTCCAACACAAGCCTGGACAGAACCGGTTCAGACGCTGATTCTCTGTTTATTCGATCCCCTGGGATCTTTCCAGCCTTGGCTCGCCTGACACCGGAGCAGGCTCAGTATTACTATCTCTGTGGTTATGGCAACTGGGATCATGCCGGATCCGCCCGAGGAATCCTCGGGCGGGTCGTTT
>JAAUOP010000254.1 GCA_012034805.1 Synechococcales cyanobacterium CRU_2_2
CAGGAGCGTGGCGAGTGGTGAGATTGGCGATCGCCATCCCCGCAGTGCCCAAGCTCTGCAAAATCGAAAACCTTGGAAATGCCGCCCCCACCCAGTACACCAGCATCGTGATCAACAAAACGGCGAAGGACGCGTTATCGAGAATATTTTCTAGACCGACTAGGTTCATGCCCACAAAATTCATACGGTCGCGAGGGGAAATGCGTTTGTGATCCCTCCATGGTACTAGGCTGTCTGAGGGGATGACTGAGACGAGGTGTCAATCTGGGTTTAAAGCTGGGCTTGGATGGGGATTTCGTGTTGATTTTCATTGGCCAACACCCTGATCTAACTGGGTTTCGTGGCCTCAACCCAGCCTACGGGAGGGATTTGATTCTCATTTCTAAGCTCGGCTGGGGAACCCTCTGGGGCCGCTGCGGTGTCCGAATCTCGTAGGCTTGGATGCCTCCTGCTCTGCCTTTCACTTGTACCTCTCCAAGGGAGCGGGTTTGGTAATGATTGGGGAGCAATTGATAGGTACTTTGACTGATTTGGATCCCGCCGTCGCTCCCGCTGGACTCCATGCGGCTGGCTAGGTTAACGGTGTCGCCCCAGAGGTCGTAGCTAAATTTTTTGATGCCGATCACACCTGCGACCACAGGGCCGGTGTGCATGCCGATGCGAAGCCGCAGATCTTCGCCGGTCATGTCGCTGATTTGGGCGATCGCCGTCTGCATTTCCAGTGCCAACTCCACCATGGCTTCCGCGTGGTTGGGGTGAGTATCCGGCAGCCCTCCTGCCACCATGTAGGCATCGCCAATGGTTTTGATTTTTTCTAGCTGATATCGCTCGGTCAACTGATCAAAGGCGGAGAAAATGAGGTTGAGCAAACAGACCAGTCGCTTGGGAGCCATCCGAGCCGACAGGGGTGTAAAGCCAACAATATCGGCGAACATCACGGTTACAGAGTCATAGCCATTGGCAATGGGGCGGGGTTTTGCCTTGAGCCGATGGGCGATCGAAGCGGGCAAAATATTCAGCAGCAGCTGTTCGGATTTTTCTTGTTCCTGCTCCAGAGCTCGGAGCAAAGACTGATGGATTGCTAGGGGTACGACCGGCTCGTCAATCCCTCGCTTCTGCCAGCGTTCCCGGTCTATCCGATCCAGTAATAAATAGATAAATAGGGCTGTTGCCAGTATGGCGATGACCTGGAGACCTGGGCTGAGTCTAATGGGTGAGGCGATCAGAAATTGGGTCGTTAGAAATGGGATAGATAGCAAAGACATAGGAAAACTGAGATTGCTGGGGCAGGCCTTCGGGTGGGGTCGGCGGGTTAGAACGGCGGCTTAGAACGGCGGGTTAGAACGGTGGTATCGGCAGCGATCGCAGTCCAGGAGATCGCCACCAATACCGATTTTTCTCTGACCTTGACGCCGGACACGACGTTGTATACATTGACGCTTTTAGTCATTCCGTACAGTCCGTATAGATTTGATTTAAAGCTTGGATAAAGCTGTGGTTTGAGTTGCCTGTGGCACAATCAGATCGGCCCTGAAATTTGGTTTTAGCCTGCCATGAATCAAGCTGTTTCAGACTCATGCCCAGCGCACTCAGACTCCATCGAACCGCAACCCAGATTGGGCCACTTACGCAACTGGTACTGGCGTGGGCGATGTATTCGCTACAGCTTCCGTCGCGCCGCATGCCAAGCCTGGGCTCCGGCCAATCTTCCGGAAGATGGCTTGAAAAGCACTCCAAAGCCTCCGATTCTGCTTATCCATGGTTTCGGCGCGGGGATTGGTCATTGGCGCAACAATATCGAAGTACTGAGCCAGCATCACAACGTTTATGCCATTGACCTGCTCGGTTTTGGTCATTCCGAAAAGGCCCAGGCCCCCTACAGTCCATTTTTTTGGGCTGACCAAATCCATGACTTTTGGCAAACGTTTATCGGTCGGCCCACGATTTTGATCGGCAATTCCCTGGGCTCTGTGACTGCGATGATGGCGGCAGCCAAGTATCCTGCTATGGCCGAGGGCCTAGTTTGGATCAATTTGCCGGATTCTTCTGTGTTGGCCCCAGATTTGTCGCCGACCGTCCGTCGAGCTCGTCGGCTGTTGTTGACGGTCCTGCGCCCATTGACGGCCAGTTTGCGCTACGTGTTGACCTCGCCGCTGACCATCAATCCCTTGCTCACTGCGATCCGTCCCCGCCGGGTGCTGACGAAGTTTGCCAAACAAGCCTATGCCAACCCGGCGGTTGTCGATGACGAACTCATGGATGTTTTGGGCTTACCTGCCTACGATCGCGGGGCTCGCCAAGCCCTGCGGGCGATGACCCGCTTTGTCGGCAATGTCCCCGATCGGTATCGTGCCCGCTATCTCTTGCCCCAATTGACCCTGCCTATGCTGTTGATTTGGGGCCAGCAAGATTCCCTCGTCCCGCCGTTCCTCGGGCCAAAAATTGCAGCGCTCAATCCCCGCATCCGTTTGGTGGAGTTAGATCAAGCGGGTCACTGTCCCCAAGATGAATGCGCCGATCGTGTCAATCCTCTGATTTTGGGCTGGATTGCCGCACTGGCCTGACTGGCCTGACTGGCCTGAACAGGCCATGACGAACCCTCTCGCGATCGCCACCCCTAATCGCCACCCCTAATCGCCACTCACTATCGTAAGATGGGAAGCCTCGAATAGAACATGTTACGCCCCTGCACCGCCTGATGGTGGGGCGATCGCATGAACCGCGCACGCATCCCTAGCACACACCATGAAACACACCATTTCTGTACTGGTCGAAGACGAATCGGGAGTGCTCTCCCGGATTTCTGGACTGTTTGCCCGTCGCGGTTTTAACATCGAAAGCCTTGCCGTTGGCCCTGCAGAACAGGACGGTGTTTCCCGGATTACGATGGTGGTTCCGGGCGATGACCAAGTGATTGAACAATTGACCAAACAGCTCTACAAGCTAATCAACATCCTCAAGGTTGAGGACATCACCGACAAGCCTGCCGTGGAGCGAGAGCTGATGCTGCTGAAGCTGAATGCAGACAGCAAAAATCGGTCTGAGATCATGCAGTTTGTGCAAATTTTTCGGGCCAAAATTGTCGATGTTTCCGAAGAGTCGGTCACGATCGAAGTCGTGGGTGATCCGGGCAAGATGGTGGCGATCGTTCAGGTGTTGGAGCGGTTCGGCATTCAAGAAATTGCTCGCACCGGCAAGGTCGCGTTGACGCGGGAATCCGGGGTCAATACCGAATATCTCAAATCGCTTCAGACCCAGGTTTCGCAGATTGCTTGATTGAGCCGCCGTTCGTATTGCTGAATGACGGCCTCTGCTCGGTTGAGTGCAACCGGGTGGTGATACAGCAACTGTTGGCTTGCGTGGGCAAGGCGAGACAGCTCAGGGCGCTCGATTTTGCCTTTGGCTTGGGCTTTGGCCAAGAGGGCCTTAAGTCTGCCCCGCAGTTCCTTCCGTCGGTTGAGCCGGGTGTTGTAAAACGTGAGTGCAGGGGCGATCGCCCCCGCCAGATTTTGGCATTGTCCTTGCCATTGGTTGAGTCGTCCCAGCAGGGCCTGAGCTTCGAGGCGATCGCGCGATTGAGCCAGCTGATCCAAAACACCCTTCAGGCTGAGAAGTTCCGCTGGCTCGGGCAAGGGCGGCAGCCCCCCCCCTTCCCCTTCCCCTTCGTCTAAGAAGATCTTGCGTTGCGCCTCCTGCTGGGCTGCGAGAGCCGATGCGTAGAGCGTTTCTAGCTGAGTCCAGCTTTGGCCCGTTTGGACAAAGGCTTGGTGCAGGGCTTGTGCCTGCTGGGCTTGCCGGGTTTCCCGTTGGGCCAGCTCATTCACGACGATTTGGTATTGGCAACGGATGCCGTTGAAGGCAATTTCGGGGGTCACGCGGGGCGAGCTGTCGGGGGTGCTGCTCTCGAGGATCAGCGCGACTGAAGCTTCGGTGAGGAGGGCGATCGCGAGCTTGAGGTCGGAGCCGCCACCCCACAATCGTTGACTTTGCTGGTAGTACTGCTGGGCTTGGGTGATCACCTGCAGCAGTAGATCAAACTGCTCATAGAGCTGCTGGGCGAGGCTTAAGAGTCTGAGGATGTCCGGGTCTTGGGACGGCGTGGCGGCAAGCTGGCGATAGAGGGCAGATCATGCAGCTTCAGCAAGGCCTGACTCACCACA
>JAAUOP010000111.1:0-2500 GCA_012034805.1 Synechococcales cyanobacterium CRU_2_2
CCAACGCGTTAAGTGTTCCGCCTGGGGAGTACGCACGCAAGTGTGAAACTCAAAGGAATTGACGGGGGCCCGCACAAGCGGTGGAGTATGTGGTTTAATTCGATGCAACGCGAAGAACCTTACCAGGGTTTGACATCCCACGAATCTTTATGAAAGTAGAGAGTGCCTTCGGGAGCGTGGAGACAGGTGGTGCATGGCTGTCGTCAGCTCGTGTCGTGAGATGTTGGGTTAAGTCCCGCAACGAGCGCAACCCTCGTCCTTAGTTGCCATCATTAAGTTGGGCACTTTAGGGAGACTGCCGGTGACAAACCGGAGGAAGGTGGGGACGACGTCAAGTCATCATGCCCCTTACGTCCTGGGCTACACACGTACTACAATGCTGCGGACAAAGAGTTGCCAACTAGCGATAGTGAGCTAATCTCATAAACCGTGGCACAGTTCAGATTGCAGGCTGCAACTCGCCTGCATGAAGTAGGAATCGCTAGTAATCGCAGGTCAGCATACTGCGGTGAATACGTTCCCGGGCCTTGTACACACCGCCCGTCACACCATGGAAGTTGGCCACGCCCGAAGTCGTTACTCTAACCTTTCGAGGGGGAGGACGCCGAAGGCAGGGCTGATGACTGGGGTGAAGTCGTAACAAGGTAGCCGTACCGGAAGGTGTGGCTGGATCACCTCCTTAAAGGGAGACCTAGCCCTTACTTACTTTAGGCGAATATGTTTAGAGAAGTAAGAGGTCACTCTAAGGTCGTTCGAGGGGATTTGGGATACTTAAAGCTTTCAATTCTGTTTAGGGGAAGCCGTCTTGCAAATAAATAGAGTCAAGGGCTATTAGCTCAGGTGGTTAGAGCGCACCCCTGATAAGGGTGAGGTCCCTGGTTCAAGTCCAGGATGGCCCACTTCTCCGAGTCACGGGGGTTTAGCTCAGTTGGTAGAGCGCCTGCTTTGCAAGCAGGATGTCAGCGGTTCAAGTCCGCTAACCTCCACTGATTGGAGAGACGAGAGAAAGTTCAACAACCTAGTCTAGGTTACTCACAGATGTTGGCGTATGTGCCGTTTTCGTGTGTATGGAGACAGGCCTGTTGGGTTTTATCTCAACGAGAACCTAGAAAACTGCATAGAGAAGTGATGAATGGGTAGTGTTGTGTCCTATTTTATTGCATGAGCATCAGATGAGTAAGCGAGAGTTTACGAGTTGTATGTGAGTGAGATAGTTTAGGTGACAATATCACAGACACTAGAAAGACCAATAAGCCTTACTTAGCGCAATATGGAGAGACCCAAAGTGCGAGGAGCGTAACCGTTCTGAGCGAGTTGAGTGTTTGTTTATTGTGAAAAGACAAGACAAAGGAGGTCAAGCTACAAAGGGCTCACGGTGGATACCTAGGCACACAGAGGCGATGAAGGACGTGGTTACCGACGAAACGCTTCGGGGAGCTGGAAACAAGCACTGATCCGAAGATATCCGAATGGGGCAACCCTTAAGATGCCTACCTGAATATATAGGGTAGAACAAGCCAACCCAGTGAACTGAAACATCTAAGTAGCTGGAGGAAGAGAAAGCAAAAGCGATTCCCCGAGTAGCGGCGAGCGAAACGGGAACAGCCTAAACCAGTTTTTTAGGAGACTGGGGTTGTGGGACAGCAAGAAGTGATCTGAAAGCTAGACGAAGCAGTTGAAAGCTGCACCAGAGAGGGTGAAAGTCCTGTAGTCGAAAGTGGAAGGAAGCGAGCTGAATCCCGAGTAGGTCGGGGCACGAGAAATCCCGATTGAATCAGCGAGGACCACCTCGTAAGGCTAAATACTCCTGTGTGACCGATAGAGAAAAGTACCGCGAGGGAAAGGTGAAAAGAACCCCGGAAGGGGAGTGAAATAGAACATGAAACCGTGAGCTTACAAGCAGTTGGAGCACGATTAAGCGTGTGACAGCGTGCCTGTTGAAGAATGAGCCGGCGACTTATAGGGTCTGGCAGGTTAAGGCGAGAATGCCGAAGCCAAAGGGAAACCGAGTCTGAAAAGGGCGTTAGTCAGATTTTATAGACCCGAACCCGGGTGATCTAACCATGTCCAGGATGAAGCTTGGGTGACACCAAGTGGAGGTCCGAACCGACTTCTGTTGAAAAAGGAGCGGATGAGGTGTGGTTAGGGGTGAAATGCCAATCGAACTCGGAGCTAGCTGGTTCTCCCCGAAATATGTTGAGGCATAGCGGTATTGATTAAAGCGATGGGGTAAAGCACTGTTTCGATGCGGGCTGGGAGACTGGTACCAAATCGAGACAAACTCAGAATACGTCGTGAACACAATACCAGTCAGACGGTGGGGGATAAGCTTCATCGTCAAGAGGGAAACAGCCCAGACCATCAGCTAAGGTCCTGAAATCATGACTAAGTGATAAAGGAGGTGGGAGTGCCCAGACAACCAGGAGGTTTGCCTAGAAGCAGCCATCCTTAAAAGAGTGCGTAATAGCTCACTGGTCAAGCGCTCCTGCGCCGAAAATGA
>JAAUOP010000111.1:5000-15589 GCA_012034805.1 Synechococcales cyanobacterium CRU_2_2
ATACTTGCTGGTCGGTCATTGTTTCTATTTGGGCTCGCTTTTAGGAACGGCGATGACTGATTTTTATTTTTATGCGCTGGATTTACTGCCCGACTGGCGACGGATCATGCAGGCTGATCTGCAAGGATCGATTTTGATTTTGCATCAAGCTGCTGAAAGGGTTCAAACTCTGGAAGGACTTGTTTGGGGTCTCGTGTTTGTCGTTGCTTTGGTTGCTGCAGGGATTGCTGGTCTGCGCGCAAATCAGTTTCATTGGTCTGTCTTCTCGGGTGCTGTGCTAGGAACTTTGTTGGTGGATGCACTGTTTGGCCTCTCGGCATTTTTGTAGATGCTTTCTGAGATGAGTGAAGTTTTGGGTTGGCGGGCTGGGCTGTTGGAGCTCCCGGAATCAGACGGGCAATCTGTATCTTGCTTGAAGAGTACTCTGTGTTTTCAGCTAGCTTGTCTCTGATACTACATCTGACTATGGCGTAGGACGAGTGCTTTTGCTAATCTTGGGCTGTGGGCATGCGCTTTAAATCGTGTTGCCGTTGGTACCGCATAGCCTTCATTGCCTTTAATACCAGCCTCTCTACCGAAGAGCTTAGGTATGCCGTAGAGTACTAGCATCTTCCGTCTTTGTCCCCCTACTGACTGAGCCGTGATCGATAATCCTGTCCCCCATTTAATTCACCGGACGGAGCAGGGAGAAAAGCAGCTTTCCCTCGTTAATGGATATTGCTGGAAAATTGGCCGCAGTGATGATAATGACTTGGTTCTCGTCGATCGCTGGATCTCCCGCAATCATGCCATGCTTCAGCAGATGGGCAACAGCGAGCCTAACGCCGATGCTTATTATCTGATTGACCTCGGTAGTCGGAACGGTACATTTATTAATACTCGGCGAGTGAGTACCCCTGCTTTGTTAAGCCATGGCGATCGCCTCACCTTTGGTCAGACAGAGGTCGAGTTTCATCATCCTGCGCATCAGCAGCCCGGTGCGGCGAGGCTTGGTGATGGTTTGCATGAGCATACCGCCACAGCGACGCTGCATGTCCGGCGGCTGATTTCGGTGCTGGTGTTGGATATTCGTGACTTTACGGTTCTAACGCAGAAAATTGACGAAAATGTCCTGTCCGAGCTGGTTGGTAGCTGGTTTCGTCAGGCGGGTCAGATTATTCAACAGCACGGCAGCTGGGTGGATAAATACATTGGGGATGCTGTGATGGCGGTATGGATTCACGGTTCTCAGCAGATTGAGCCCCAGGAGGTGATGCAGATTTTGCAGGCGTTGAATGATTTGTATGAGATGACTGAGGAGCTGCAAAAGCGATTCTCGCTGCCCTTTCACCTGCGGGTGGGAGCGGGAATTAATTCTGGATACGCCATGGTGGGCAATGCGGGCAGTAGTCAGCGTCCTGACTACACAGCCCTGGGTGATACTGTGAATGCTGCGTTTCGTCTGGAAAGTTCTACCAAGGAGATTAAAGCTGATGTGGCCTTGGGGCGAGATACCTATGGCTATCTAATTCAGCATTTCCCCAATACGGCGGCTCTCTTTCAAGAAAATAAAGTGCAGTTGAAGGGCTATGAGCAGTTAACGCTAGCCTATAGCTGTTCGTTTGCCCGTATGCGTGAACTTTTGGATTTGTCATTGCCCTGAAATCAGATGTCTATGTCAGAGATGTTGTGATGCGTGCTTTGTAACGTTTTAAGTTAGTTTTTGCTGTTGCCGGGGTCTCTTGGGGGATGAGCGTGAGTTGAGGTCACCGCGTGCGGTAGTCTAGTGACTATCTGAGTTGGGATTGTACTGAGCTGGCGATTGCTTCTCTGAACGTCGCTTCTTTGGGATGGGTGTCCTACGGAGTGAGTTCTCTGAGGCCGGTTTGGCTAGTGGTGCTTTTCGAGCTGCGATCGTGAAAAAATTTTTAATGCGGTTGAGGTTAAAACTTCAAATGAAAAGGTTAATCAGTTGGTCAATGCTTCTGGTTGTGTTTTTTAGTGCAGTCTTTGGTCTGGCCGATCTGAAGCCGGTGCAAGCGTTGCCGTTGAATAGGGCTGTTTTGGCCATGCCAGTGTTGGCGGTGACGTCTTCTGTGAATGAGGCTGATGCGAAACGGGCGGAAGTGAAGGACAAGGTGGATCTGAATAATTCTGGGGTGCGCTCGTTTCTGGATATGCCAGGGATGTATCCGACGATCGCGCGCAAGATTATTGCTAATGCGCCTTATGAGTCTCTCGACGATGTCTATAGCATTCCAGGCCTCAGCGAGAAACAGAAGGAGATCATCGGTAAATATGCGGATCGCTTGACCGCAACGTCCCAGAGCGAGGCTTTGACCTATGGGGGCGATCGTATCAATAATGGTATCTACAGATAATTCTTTTAATCGCTCTGAAGCTCGCTTGTTGGCCTTTTAGGGCGAATCGAAGAACGAGGTTGATGAAAGAACGATGGTGCTCGTGGGAGGGCCATCGTTCTTTCGCTATGGAGTCAAAATGGGGTCAGACTCGATGAGGTTAAATAGCTAGATTGGACAGCAGTTTGATGCCCGTTGATTGCTCACTGCAACAGAAGCGGTCGGAGAATGACGGGGGTGGTGAGCGCGCGGCTGAGGATCGCGCCATGGAAGAGGGTGTGGTGGGAGAGGGTGGGGGTTGGGATGCGGTGATTGTTGGGGCCGGAGCCGCAGGTTTATATACGGCACTCTGTTTGCCTGCGGAGTGGAAGGTTTTGCTGCTGACGAAGGAAGCACTCAATTTGTCGGCGAGCGGCTGGGCGCAGGGGGGGATTGCGGCGGCGATCGCCCCAGGAGATTCTTCAATGCTCCATGTTGCCGATACGCTCAAGGCTGGGGCCGGTTTGTGTGAACCGCAGGCCGTCGAGTTTTTGGTCGAACATGCGCCAGACTGTATTGCTTCACTGGTGGAACTGGGGGTGGCGTTTGACCGCATAGCGGGTGAGCTGGCGATGACGCGGGAGGCGGCTCATTCGCGCCCTCGGGTTTTACATGCGGCGGATCGGACTGGGAAGGCGGTGGTAACGACGCTAGCGGAGCAGGCGCTCCAGCGTCCCAACATTCAGGTTTGCTCTCGGGCGTTTGTGCTGCGATTGTGGCTGGAGCAGGGCTGCTGTCGGGGAGTGGGGGTGATGCGGGGCAATGCTTTGGACTGGGTGCGATCGCCTCGGGTGATTTTGGCGGCGGGGGGCGGTGGCCAAGTGTTTTCCCATACGACCAATCCGACGTTGAGTACAGGTGATGGTGTGGCGCTGGCCCACCAGGCCGGGGCACAGCTGAGGGATTTGGAGTTTTTTCAGTTTCATCCGACGGCGTTGATGGTGCCGGGGGCTCCCTGTTTCTTGATTAGCGAGGCGGTGCGGGGAGAAGGAGCGCATTTGGTGGATGATGCGGGCGATCGCTTCACGCTGCAGTATCACCCAGACGGCGAGTTGGCCCCCCGCGATGTGGTGAGTCGGGCAATTTTTCAGCACTTACAAAAGACGGGACGAGATCACGTCTGGCTGGATCTGCGTCCGATTCCTGAGGCTCAAGTGCGTTACCGGTTTCCGAATATTATTCGCGTTTGCCAAAATGGGGAGTGGATCTGTTTTCTGGGCCTATTCCCGTCGCTCCGGCTGCCCACTACTGGATGGGGGGAGTGGTGACAGATCACTGGGGACAGACGACGGTGCCGGGTCTCTATGCGGTGGGAGAGACGGCGAGCACGGGGGTGCATGGGGCAAATCGGTTGGCCAGCAACTCTTTGTTGGAGTGTATTGTCTTTGGTCGGCGGCTGGGGCGTGGGGAGAATGGGGCGCGTTTTGGGAGAATGCAGGTGGAAGATGCGATCCTGGCAGAGCCGCGCAAGATTCAGATTGAGTCTCAGCCGGTGCAGCTCAGGGTTTTAGACAAAGATCGATCGCGTCTGGTCGAACTGCGGCAGAAGCTCGCGGAGGTGCTCTGGACTGGGGCTGGTATCTGTCGGGATGCTGGGGGGATGGAGCGGGCGATCGCCAGGTTAAGGTGCTGCGAGCGGAGTTCGAGGCTTTGCAGTTGAGTCGAATGTTCCAGCCATTAATGCCGGGCGAGTGCTGGCGGTTTACCCAGGACGTCGGCGTAAGCGAGTCCGATGCCTCCAGCCCAGACCCACTTTTCCCAGTGGTCAGAGCCTGGGGGGAATTGGAAAATTTGCTAGAGATTGGTGAATTGATTTTGCGTAGCACCCTGTTTCGCGAAGAAAGCCGGGGCGGACATTATCGGCTGGACTTTCCGACCACCGATGCGGCTTGGCGACGGCATACCCTCGTCGAGGGGGATCGGCAATTTCAGTCGGAGGTTGTGAGAGATCCGTGATGGATTAACCGTGACGGGTTAACCGTGATGGATTAACCGTGAGCGGTCAAAGGCCAAAGGCACGCAATCCAGTGTAGCCAGAGGCCTCCGCCAGGGTCTCTAGATCTTGGGTGCCACTCAGGGTTTGGTCGCCAATCTTCCAAGTGGGAAAGCCATCAATTCCGGCTGCGCGACATTTTTCGGGCTGGCTATTTTTACCGCTGGCATCGCATTCTACGTAGGGAAGTGCCTCGGCTCCGGCTGTGCCAAATAGCTTTTTTTGCTCCTGACAGTGGGGGCACCAGTATGCGCCGTACATGAGTGCGCCGCTCTCGCTCAGGTGTTGGGCAAGGGCGATCGCCGCCGGACTGGAGGGGGCTGCCGCCTCCGTTTGTTCAATGCTCTGATCAACGCTCTGACTTGCCAAACCCGGAACTTGGGGATTCAGCGCCAGCTCAAAAACCAGGACACCCAGGGCCACCAGTGCCCCGTTAAACCACAGCCCACCGAAATCCTCCCAGCTACGGCCCACCAGCACCACCAGCCACAGTGCCAACGAGAGCAACGCCGAAGCCCAGCAGTATAGGCAAAACGCCTGGAGCTGGGTTACCAGCAGATAAACCAGATAGCCGCTAAACAGCACCATCGCCGTGCTAAGCAAAAACAGGAGCATCCAGGCCCGATCTTCCCAAGCCGATGGCTTCCCGTCTAAATTCTCCGGTTTGCGCCATAGCAACGGCAGTCCAGCCAGCAGCCCCGTGGTGCTATAGGCCACACAGCCAAATAGAGCCAGCGGCAAGCCCAAAACCTCGGCATAGCTGCTGCTGAGCACCGTGGAACAACCGGTCGTTGGGCAGAAAGCTTCGCCACCCGTGAGTTTGAGAATGGTCAAATAGCCCGTGAGGAGCGTGCCGAGGAGCGCGATCGCCCCTACAACAGGACGAGCCCAGGATTTGGATGCAATACGGCGGCGTGGCATGGGTTTGATAGGGGGTTACAGATTGCGGGTTTCAGGTTGCGGCTTATCGGTCGAGGCTTGCAGGTTTATGCTATTTGAGCTGGAGAGTTTCAGAACGCTCTGGCAAGAACGCGGGCTGTTGCATCGCCTCCATAAACTGACTGACCCGCACGGGATCAATTGGGTTTTTGACCGCGTTGCGGCGCTTGAGCGAAGACGCGACAATCACCCCGTCCGCAGCCTGACAAAGGTTAGCAATATTATCGATGGTGGCACCACTGCCGATCAACACCGGAGTCTCGCGGGCCGCAGCTTTCGCCAATTCCAGATCCTCCAGGGAGGGCGGAGCGCCCGTGGCCCAGCCCGAAAGAATCACGGCATCGGCCAAACCCCGCTCGATCGTATCTTGAACCGCGACGGTCAAATTCGGTGTGCCGAGGGGGGAGGCGTGCTTGACCAAGACATCCGCCAAAATCTTGACATCGCAGCCGAGTTCTCGGCGATAGCGCAAAATCTCGTGGGCTTTCCCTTCGATGATGCCTTGATCCGTGGCCATTACCCCAGTTAAAACATTAACTCGGATAAATTGAGCTCCGGTGCAGGCCGCGATCGCCAATGCGCTGCGCGCGTCATTGCGCAGCACGTTGACTCCCAAGGGCACCGTCACCAAGCCTTGGAGTCGCTCTAGGATCAAACTCATGGCGCTCACCACCGCAGGATCAACGCAATCCTTCGCAAAGGGAGCATCGAAAAAATTCTCAACCATGATGCCGTTGACGCCTCCCGCCGCCAGCGCAGTGGCCTCCTGTTCTGCTCGCTCAATCACCGCATGAAGGCTGCCGCCCCAGCGGGGGGACGTCGGCAGGGGCAGGAGATGGACAACTCCAATGACGGGGGTGGCGGTTCGAAAGATGTGCGCTAAATCCACGGCTTGTTTACAGTCTGCTTGGCTGTTGTAATGAAGGGCTGGAACGGGTGATTGGAAGGGACGTCAGCTTGGCGCAGATCCGAGTCGGGTGCCGCAACCATCAAGCATGATAGCGGTACACCCGACGCTCCCTCGCTCGATTTGGGTAAAAGTCTGGGCAAAAAGCCCGTTCTGCAAAGGGCTATTTTTCTGAGGTGGGGAAACGTTTGCGAAGAGTTTGCGAAGGAAGAGTTTGCGGAAATGCGAAAAATGGATTTTATAGATTTTGATGAAGACCCAGGTTGAAAAACACGACAGTTGTCGCTTAACAGATTGTAATAAAGCAATCTTTGCGCTAGTATATGTAGCAAAGCACCTGTACCGATTGCAGAGCGCAGCGCAGGACTATTGATGTTGCTGGGTTACGCGAGGGTTGTCCGTCGCACTTGGGCGATCGCTACAGAATTTTATTTACCTGGAGTGTCTTCAATGATTCCAGAGGCCTCGAGACATTCTCCTGTCTCGAGCCAATGGTTTTCACTCCAGTTGAGTTTAGCCTGGGCTGACTGACACCACCCTTACCAAACCTCCGAGACGACATGGGCAACTTGCCAACTATCGCCTTTTCACATCTAGGCTGCGAAAAAAATCGCATTGATACCGAGCACATGATCGGCCTGTTGGCTGAGGCGGGCTACAGTGTGAATGCGGACGAAGCTTTCGCCGATTATGTGGTGGTCAATACCTGCAGCTTCATTCAAGCGGCGCGGGAAGAATCCGTCCGGACACTGGTGGAACTGGCGGAAGCAGGGAAAAAGGTGGTTATTTCTGGTTGTATGGCCCAGCATTTTCGGGAGCAGTTGCTTGAAGCCTTGCCTGAGGCGGTGGCGATCGTCGGTACCGGCGACTATCACAAAATTGTTGATGTGATTCAGCGGACTGAAACGGGGGAGCGAGTTCGGGAGGTCTCCAGCGAGCCGACCTACATTGCTGATGAAAAACTGCCGCGCTATCGCACGACCACCGAATCTGTGGCCTACCTGCGGGTCGCAGAGGGCTGTGACTACCGCTGTGCCTTTTGCATCATTCCCCATCTGCGCGGAAACCAGCGATCGCGCCCCATCGAATCCATCATTGCTGAAGCCGAGCGCCTCGCCGCCGAAGGGGTTCAAGAAATTATCTTAATTTCCCAAATCACCACCAACTACGGCCTTGACCTCTACGGCAAGCCCCAATTGGCGGAGCTACTGCGCGCCCTCGGCAAGGTAGATGTCCCCTGGATTCGGATTCACTACGCCTATCCCACCGGGTTGACCCCCGACGTGATCACGGCAATGCGAGAAACCGTCAACGTTTTGCCCTATCTCGACTTGCCCTTGCAGCACTCTCACCCCGATGTGCTCAGGGCCATGAACCGCCCCTGGCAAGGGCAGGTCAACGACACCATTATTCAACGCTTGAAGCAAGATCTGCCCGACGCAGTGCTGCGCACCACGTTAATCGTGGGCTTCCCCGGTGAGACGGACGAACAGTTCGAACACCTGGTGGAATTCATCAAGCGTCACCAGTTTGACCACGTGGGCGTGTTCACCTTCTCTCCTGAGGAGGGCACCCCCGCCTTTGATTTGCCGAACCCGGTGGATCCTGAGGTGATGGAGGCTCGGCGCGATCGCCTCATGGCAGTTCAGCAGCCCATTGCCCAGGGGCGCAATCGAGCCCAAATTGGGCGCGTGGTCGATGTCTTGATTGAGCAGGAACATCCCGGTAGTGGACTTAAGATTGGCCGTTCGGCCCGCTTTGCTCCCGAGGTTGACGGCTTGGTCTATGTCCAGGGAGAGGCGCGACTCGGGAGTTTAGTTCCCGTTTTGATCACCGATGCAGATATTTACGATTTGCACGGCCAGGTCGCCGCTGCCGCTGATTTGCTGGCCGCCACGGGTCGTCACACAACCAGTCACGTTACGGCAAGTTCTGTGGTTTCAAGTCAAACAGTGCTGACCCAGTTAGCTCCCTAAGGTTTGCGTTGAGCCCGTTTGGGGACTGAGCCTTGCTTGGCCTCCAGTATTTCAACGCGCAATGTCCCGCGACATCTCTCGCGCAATGTTCATGGCGTTCCGTAGCGCCACCCATGATGAGGATTCAATGACAGTATCTTTCCAAAGTCTCGGCCTTTCGGATCATCGAATTGAGACACTTGAGGAATTGGGCTTTGCAGAGCCCACCACGATCCAGGCGGAGGCGATTCCCCACCTGATGGCTGGACGGGACGTGTTGGGCATGGCCCAAACTGGTACCGGCAAAACAGCTGCCTTTGCGCTGCCAATCTTAGAGCGGATTGACCCAGACAGCCGCGATGTCCAAGCGCTGATTCTGACGCCGACACGTGAGTTGGCCATGCAGGTCGGCCAAGCCATGCGCGAGTTTATGACCGAGGGTGCTCGGGATGCGGATGGCCGACGAGCTCATGTGCCATTTATTTTGACGGTGTACGGGGGGCAAGCCATTGACCGACAGGTTCAGCGTCTCGAGCGCGGCGTCCAAATTGTCGTGGGTACGCCCGGTCGTGTTTTGGATTTGCTGCGCCGGGGAAATTTGCGAATCGACAAGGTCAGCTGGCTGGTGCTGGATGAAGCGGATGAAATGCTCAGCATGGGCTTTTTGCCCGATGTCGAGTCGATTTTGAAGCAGGCTTGTGTGGAGCGTCAAACGGCCTTTTTCTCGGCGACGATGCCGCCTTCCATTCGCCAGTTGGTGGCGCAGTTTCTGAAAGATCCGGTCACCGTCAAGGTGAAGCCTGCCCAGGGAGGTACTCCGGCGCGGATTAATCAGGTTGCCTACAATGTGCCCCGAGGGTGGTCGAAGGCTAAGGCGCTGCTGCCGGTGATGGCCTATGAGGAACCCGAATCGGCGATTATTTTTGTGCGGACGCGGCGGACGGCGGCGGAGCTGACCAACTATTTGCAGCGCTCGGGCTACAGCGTTGATGAGTACCATGGCGACCTCAGTCAGTCTCAGCGGGAGCGGATGCTAGAGCGCTTCAAGACGAAGCAGGTGCGCTGGATTGTGGCAACGGACATTGCGGCGCGTGGTATTCATGTCGATGACTTGACCCACGTGGTTAACTTTGACCTGCCGGACAGTGTTGAAAGCTACGTCCACCGGATTGGCCGCACAGGCCGGGCTGGCAAGGAAGGCACGGCGATCGCCCTCATCCAAGGCCAAGACCGTCGCAAAGTCCGCGACATTGAGTTCCACACCAAGCAGACCCTCGAAATTCGCTCGGCACCCAGCCGCGCCGAAATCGAAGCGAAGCACTTGGAGAAGTTTAAGGGCAAGTTGCGGGATGCCATGGAAGGTGAGCGCCTAGCGTCATTCTTGTCCATTGCAGCGGAGCTTTCTGAGGACTTTGAGCCTCGGGCGATCGCGGCGGCGGCCCTACAAATGGCCTACGATCGCACCCGCCCTGAGTGGCTCAGCCCCGAGTGGGGTGAGGATGCGCCAGATGATTTCCGATCTTCGCGCGGCGGTGGCGATCGGGGTGACCGCAGCGGCGGTCGAGGCCGTCAAAGCGGGGGTCGCAGTGGTGGCAGTGGTGGCGGTGGATCCTATCGCGATCGGGCTCCGCGTCGTGCGCCTGGGGAACGGGCTCCTGCACCGGTCAAGCGGGGTTCTTAAGTTTCGCAGCTAGGTTCCGCAACTAGGGTCTAGACACCGGGTGTCTTTCAAAATTGTTAGGCTGAGCCAGCAATCGTGAGAGACACCCGGTGTCTGTTTGGGTAGAGGTTTGGGCGGCGGTTGGGGCGTTTAGGCAACCCGATCGCTCAATTCCCCCAGTTGTTCCACTTCTGCCGCGGATAGTTTCCAACCCAAGGCCCCTGCATTTTGCTGGGCCTGTTTGGCGTTTTTGGCCCCCGGAATCGGGAGCGTGCCCTGGGCGATCGCCCAGTTGAGCGCCACTTGGGCCGGGGTCTTGTCGTGGGTTTGGGCGATCGTCTTCAGCTCGCTCAACAACGGCTCTAGCTTTTGTAAACCGGCTTTGCTAAATCTCGGATCCAGCCGCCGAGCCCCCACCGGTTGCGAATAGTGCTCAGCGCTATATTTGCCCGTCAGCAGCCCCTGGGCCAGCGGACTGTAGGCCAAAATCGTCACCCCCAACTCCCGCGCGGCCTCAAGTACACCGTTGGTTTCGATTTGCCGAGCGAGCAGAGAATACTGCATTTGATTCACCGCCAACGGCACGCCAAAATCGGCCAGATAGTCGTGGGCCTTTTTCATTTGCTCTGCCGAATAGTTGCTCACCCCCACCGACTGAATCCGCCCGCGCTTAAATTCCTGGGCCAATGCTTCCATGAGTTTACGCTGACCCATTAAAAATCCAGTGGCCAATGAACTTGATACAGCGCCACTGACG
>JAAUOP010000112.1 GCA_012034805.1 Synechococcales cyanobacterium CRU_2_2
CGTGAACATAGGCCCAGTCTAACACGTTTAAGTAAAACTGTGCGGCCACTTAAGTAATTGCTTCCTTCGGTCGCGTGGGAAGGGAATTTGTATCCCATCCCTAAAGAGAACGGGGAATTAAATTCCCCTCCCAAGCCCACCCCGCCAATTAACTGGCTTCTTCGCTGTCGAAGCCGTAATAAATGGAAGGCGAGGGACGTCGCCATCGTCTTCAATTGTATAAGTTCCCTGATTAACGGCATCCTCACCCTTGCGACTGGCAATGCTGAGCGCGGCAGTTGCAAGGGACAGCGTTGGTTTTTCCCCAACAATATTGCTGGTTAGATTGATCGACAGTACAGTACCGTCTTCATAAAAGCGAAAATATCGAGTGAAATTTCCTTTTTGATCAAGTGAGTAATAGAGGCCATCGTAGCGCAAGACGGCTGTTTGGGGTGGAAGTTGTGCATTTGCTCTAGGTGTGACTAAAACAGAGTGTAATCCCAGCAGCTCCAGCTCCAGCGCATGCTTTGATCCGCCGAACAACCCGATCCAGCCTAGGTATCCCGTGAGGCAGAGAAGGGCTATATTCTGTTTTCTTGGCCTGAATCGGTACCGGCGAGGGCGTCGTGGTGGCGGTGATTGATGCGGGGATGGATTATCGCCATGCCGAGCTCAACGACAACATTTGGCAAAATCTAGATGAAATTGCCGGCAATGGCTTGGATGATGACGGCAATGACTATGTGGATGACACCCTGGACTGGGATTTTCTGGACAATGATGCGGATCCCATTTTTGGGTTTGCTCCCCGGAGTGCCAATTTTCAAGATCACGCCACCCATGTTGCGGGTATTATTGCGGCTGAAGCCGGTAGCCCCGCGCCCCTAGGTGTCGCCCATAACGCACAGATTATGCCCCTGTGCCTGCCGTTCGATCGAACTCCTCGGCAAGACCCGCAAAATTTCTGATGCCGTGGTTTTGCCCTGGAGCACCTTGGCGATCGCCGACTCCCGAAATGAATGGAACCCAACTTGTTCGAGATGCGCTTGCAACGCATCCTGATCGCCTTTGTAAATCAGCCGTCGCACCGCATCATCCACATCCAACAGTTCGACGATCGCTTCCCGACCCAAATATCCCGAATTAAAACAGCGTTGACAGCCCCGGCCCTTGCGCCATTGGCTGAGGTTGGCCTGGGCCGGGGTGAGATTGAGCGATCGCAACTCCCGCTCTGTGGGCATGTAGGGCGCGCTGCAATGCGGACAAACCCGTCGCACCAAGCGCTGACCGACAATCCCCAGCAGCGCATCGCTCAGCAAACCGGGGTCTGGGCCAATGTCCCGCAGGCGCGGAATGGCGCTGACGGCGTCGTTAGTGTGCAGCGTGGTCAGTACAAGGTGACCCGTCAAGGCGGCTCGAATCGCCGTTTCTGCCGTTGCACCGTCACGAATTTCGCCGACCATGATCACATCTGGATCCTGACGCAAAATCGCCCGAAGCCCCGCAGCAAAGGTCATGCCCGCTTTCTTCTGTACCTGGGTTTGGGTGATACGGGGCAGGACGTATTCCACAGGGTCTTCTACGGTCACCACGTTGACCGACTCGTGGGCGATCGCCTGCAGGCTGGTGTATAGCGTACTGGTCTTACCCGACCCGGTAGGCCCGGTCAAAATAATCATGCCCTGGGGCTGAGCCAGCCAGCCTTGATAAATGCTCAGGGTTTCCGGATCGAGGCCCAGATCCTCTAGGGTGTCAAAGGAGTTTTGTTGAGGCAGCAACCGAATAACCGCTTTTTCGCCGCCCATGCAAGGCAGCGTGCTGACGCGCATGTCTAGCCCTACTGGTGCTTCGGTTTGAACGGTGTATTGGCTGCCAATGCGGCCATCCTGGGGGCGGCGGCTTTCGGCAATGTCCATTTCGGCCATCACCTTCAGCGCTGCGATGACGCGACGGCTCAATTCACTTGGCAACGTTGTGATGTCGCGCAACACACCGTCGATCCGGTAGCGCACCCGCAGCCCTTCGCTGCTGGGTTCGAGGTGGATATCACTGGCGCGGTTGCGCAAGGCCCCGGAAATAATGGTGTTCAACCGACCGATTTGGTCTACGGCGCGGGCCAGATAAATCTCGGTAACCTCGCCAATGTCGCTTTCCTGCTCGGCTTCGCCTGTGAGCGGATTGATCAAGGGTTGGGCGTTGATCCCCTCCGCATCAGCATTTTGGCTGTGGAACCAGGCGCGGTAGCTTTTGTCGGCAATGGGGACGATGCGGATGTCGGTGAGGAGGTTGGCTTTGATGCGAGCGATCGCCTCCTCGGGCAAGGGCAATACTGGGCAGCCTAGATAATAGCAGTTTTGCCACAGCAACAATGGCAGCAGCGGCGGTAGGATTTGGGGTTCTTGAAATTCCCGAAAGAAACGATGCCCGACTTCTTGATCGAGCAGGGGTAAATTGACCTCGCCGTCTTCGTTCAGCAGTAGGGCTAATGCTTCTTGGCACGAGAGTTCGCGGCGGCGGAGGCGTTGCCAAACAGAAAGGAGAGTTGCATAAACACCGGATACATCAACAGCAAAGTCGGGTGCCAACTGGGATTGAGATGCGTGACGTTTGGGTCAGAAGTCGTCGATCGCAATCACAGAGGTCAAGATGGGGGTGGATGCAGTCCTGTCTTAGACTGCCCAATCTCGGTCTTAGATCATCGATTAAGGAAAATATTGAGGGAAGGTGGCTTGGGCGGTGGTTTGAAGCCTGGTGAAGCCAGTCGTCTGCGGTGTTCTAACGCTAAGATAAGCGGGGTGATGGGATAAATTTTGAGCTGTGCCCATGGGGTGCGAGAGGCGATTGGCTTGTGAAAGACTCTGAATTTGACTTCCGGCCTTATTTGAATGCGATCGCCACCCACTATTCCAAGGATGGCAATTTCTACACGCCGACGGATGCGTTATTGCCGTTGGAAGCGCGATCGGTGGAGCAAGAGCAAGAAGGTCGGGAGCAGCGGGTTGAGGAGTTTCCGGTGTTGGCGGGGTTACGAAAATATGCGTTAGGACGATGGGAAGCAATCCATCTGGGTCTATCAATCATTGGCAGCCAACCCTCTCGAGCCTAAAAGATCTGCTGAAGCACAGACCAGTGCTAGACAAACGGCGGTTTGTCCCTACGCCTGGATTTTGAATAGGGTGCCGTGGACAGTTTTGCTGTCGATTTGATCGAGCTGAATTGCTGTCTGACTAAAATTCAAGTCGTTTGATTTTAATGCCATTTCAAACTCCGATTTTAGCGGACGATTCGGATCTGCTAACCAACAGCTTCCCCCCGGTAATAGCACTGTTTTGATCAAAGCAATCAACGGTTCAAGATTGCGCTGTTCATAAATCACATCCGAGGCGAGGAGCAGATCTACCTGAAGGTTTGCAGGGGGCGATCGCCAATCCAATGGCAACAGCTCAAACTGCCCCGGCCCACCCCCCGGCTCAAACCCATTGGCGATCGCATTGCGCTCCGCAAACCCCAGTGCGGCCCGGTCATAATCACTAAACACCACATGTAGACCCAAGGCCAGCGCCACAATGCCCGGTAAGCCAACACCGCAGCCAATTTCGAGCGATCGCCAAGGCCCAGACGGATGACCCGAAACCTCCTGTCGCCCTCTCAACAGCGCCTCCCCCAGCATCTGCGCCGAGGGCCATAAATCCGCCCAGTAGGGCATGTACTCGTCCTGATGAAAGGCCGCGTGGGTCGCAGGGTGATCGAGCAGCGCGTCGGGGTTACCGGGATAGGTAATTTCAAAACATTTAGGTTCAAAACATTTGGGTTCAAAACATTTAGGTTCAAAACATTTAGGTTCAAAACATTGAGACTCCAAGCATTGCCCCTGGAGCTGCACGCGGCGCTGGATCACTTGCTGTAGCGCTTCGGCGGGGGTTTGATGGAGAAACGGGAGACGCGTCATGGGGGGATCCTGGTTGTTCAAACCCTCGATACCCAGCCCATAATATCCGTATTCGTTGCGTTGCTTTGGCCAGGTTGATTTGCTTTGGTAGATCTAGACTGATGTTTAGCGGCTGCATCCACCCTTTCTAGCGCCTATGTCTTCTCCTCCGTCTGACTCTGCGGCTCGGCTCAAAGCTGGACTGGTTGCCCTGAAACAAACGGATTATGACGCGGCGATCGCCTTCCTGCGCCAGGTGCCCCAGGGAGACGATCACGAGCAGGCCCAGCGTGCGCTGATTGTGGCCTACGACAAACTGGAGAAATTTGAACCGGCGATCGCCCTGTGCTATCCCCTCAGTCGCAGCACCAACCCAGAAACGCAGGCCTGGGCGCAAAAGAGCTTAACAACGCTCAAACGGCGGGCCAAGCGACAGGCTGCAGAAACCGCCGAAGCGCCCACGGCGATGTTTGTTGACCCACGACTGATTGACCCACTGACGGCAGCTTCGGAAATCACGGCTGCGATGGCCGTCAACCCGCCCCAACCCGGCGCAAATTCTGGTGCAAATTCTGGTGCAAATTCTGGCGCAAGCCCTGAAGCCGCCGCCGCCAGGATGGTGAGTCTGAAGCGCGACCCGCGCTGGCGGCCTCTGGGGCCTGGGCCTGGGGGGCCGGGTCGGCGATCGCTCGAGCGCGGCCTCGGTCCCCTGCGCCTGCGCGCTGAGGAATGGCTGACGCTCTGGGTCATGGTGGGGTGGGTGCCGTTTTCGCTGGATTGGCTCATCCAAACCTTGAACCGCGTGGTTCTCATGCGGATTCCGGGGTGGCATCCTCAGATTCCGGCCTGGACGCCTCTGATACAACCGCTGCAACTGGCCGCGCTGGTGCTGCTGTTGACGCTGCCCTGGGGGTTGAGGTTGCTCCTGGGCGGCTTTGGTCTGACGCGATCGTTGAGCCTGGCAGACTTGGCGGTCTACAGCCCAGATGGAGCGGCGTTGATTCGTCGTTTTTTCCCGAGCGCTTACGAACCGTTGGTGTTGCTAGAAAGCCGGGCTCCGCTGATTTTGAGTGTGGCCTACGGGCCGCGAGAAGGCGGAGGCGTTCAACACCGAATTTTCGGGGGGAAAGTTTTTGGAGGTCGAATTTTTTTGAGTCAGGGGCTGCTCGATCGCCTAGATAATGCCGCGATCGCCGCCCTGATCGCCGCCGAACTGGGCCAGTTCGACAACCGCGCCAGCCTGGTGCTGCCCTGGCTCACCGGCTTGCTGCAATTGCCCTACGGCCTGTACCGGTTGTTTTCAGCTTGGGGAAATAGTTGTCACCAAAAATTGCAGGGTAACCTCGATGCTGGGTTTAAGCTCTTGACCCGCCTGGGGCTGATCTTCAATGGTCTTCTGGCGGCGATTACCTACGGCCTCTTTAAGCTGTGGCGCTGGCCCCTGCTCTGGCTGTCGCGATCGCGGGTGATCCAGGGCGATCGCGCGGCTGTCGATCGCCTCGGCAACCCCCATGCCTACGCCCAAGCTCTGCAAGCCTATGGTCAAGCCCTCTGCGCTGCCGTTGGTGAGCAAGGTCAAACGGAGCCGTTGCTCGAGGCCGTTGAACTGCTGCTCCCCTTGGGCGTTCCCGTGGCCCTAACCCTCAATTTTGGAGCCATCCCCCTCGCCGATCGCCTCGCCTGGGATTGCGTCAATCCCTACCGCCACTGGCTCAACCTCAACAACGCCCACCCCCTGTTGGGCGATCGCCTCTATCGCCTGCAGCAATCCGCCCAGCGCTGCCAAATCCCCCTCGCAATTCCCCTGCCCAAGCCCGAACAAGGTTCCCTCAATCCCCTTCGTGCCATTTTTTCCAAGCCCGTTTCCAAGCCCGCACTGTCGCAGCCAAACGGCGGGCCCTGCGAGCCTGTTTGTCGCTTTGGCCAGCGCTGTTGCACCAGGGCGCTCCATTTTTTGGGGCGATCGCCGGAATTTTGCTCGCCCTGCTGTTGTGGATGTTGGGGGCGACGGCCAGCCTGTTTGGGCTATGGTCGATGGATTGGGTCTTGGGCGATCGCAATCTGATCTGGGGGCTAATTCCCATGGGAATGGGTCTGGGCCTGATTGTGCGCACCAATGGGTTCTTTCCGCAAAAAGCTCGGCGGGAAACGGTGATTGCGATCGCCGCCCGCGAGCTATTGAGCGATTCCCAGCGGCTACCCCTGGCCGCCGCCCCGATTGAATTCAAGGGCAAACTGATCGGTCGTCCCCAGGTTGGCAACTGGCTGGGCCAGGATCTACTGCTGCAAACAAACGATGGACTCCTGCGATTGCACTGGTGCTCCCCCCTCGGCCCCGCCGGAAATCTTTGGCCCCGGTTTTTGCGCCCCAGCCGTCTGATCGGTCGGGAGGTGAGGGTCACGGGCTGGCTGCGCCGGGGCGCGACGGTTTGGCTGGATATTGAACAGCTGCAAACCTTGTCTGGTGGGCGATCTTCCCAGCGCGGTCATCCGATGTGGGCGGCGGTGATGGCCGCGATTGCCGTGCTCTGGGGCAGCCTCATTTTGCTCAAAATGGGTTAATTGCTCAAACTCGCCGAGGCCCAGTCGGTCCAATCAGCATCGGATCGAGCACCCGCCCCACCTTGAGTGGATACAGACCAAATTCAGCCCGAACCCGGGGGGTCAAACGGCGATAGTTAAATCGGGTCAGGAACGATTGGCTCAGTCGGCGTTCATCGTAGTAAAGATTTTCTCCCGTGCCGACGACATAAACAGCGCCCACAAATGGCAGTCGCTTGAGCGGCGTTCCATAGTTGGCCAACACGCCCCTCACCTTCTCGTGGTCGATGTAATAGGTATAGTAGCCATAACCCCGATCGTACTCCGGTTGCTGGGGCAAATAATTCAGATCGTAGCGCAAAATGTTGCAGGTACCACACATTTCGTGGAACTTGCGGCGCTTGAAATAAATCTGCGTATTGCCCTCGGGGTATCGATAGCCGCGATCAACGACCCAGCCGTTGCGAGTCGGATGTTGCGCCACAAACGCCGCTAAACGATGGCTGACGCAGTCATCGGCGTCCACGACCATCGTGTGGGTTGGCGCGTGTTTTTGAGCTTCCACCAGCCCCCGCAGGATTTTACGCCCCTTGTCCGTGTGGCCAATAATCAGTTTTGTTTCAGCGGCCGATCGCCCCCGTTCGTGCAGCGGCAGCGGATAATTGACACAGACGTATTCCACATGGGGATGCTCAAAGCTGATGGCCGGCAGATCATTGCAGACGACAATGACGCGGAAACGATCGCTCGTCTGAGCACACACCGATTTCAAACACCGCTCAAACAGTAAGCCAACCTTAGCCCAAGATTGGGCACTCGCTTGACTTTGAAGCGGAATAATAAAGACCAGCATCGTTTTCTCGTGAGGGGGCGTCAGGAATGGAGCAGTTCAAGCGGTGCAGTTAAATCGGCGCAGTTTAAGTGGTGGTGTTAAACCAGATTGGGGACAGAAACAGGCCCAGAGCCTCGCGCTCTAAATTTCCATCGATAAACCATGGCGTGGCCTAAATCTCGCAACAGCCCTTTCCAGTAGGTTCTAGCCCATTTCCAGGTTTCGTGGTAGCAATCTCTGCGTTCGGGGGGAGACAGGGGAGAATCAGCGATCGCTCGCCAATATTCACGCAAAATCGTCCATCTGGGCGTAATCAACTGCTGGGCTTGGGTTGGGTCGCACCACAGCGTCAGGGCGTAGTAATCCGGTCGCTTTTGCGACCAAATAAAGCGATAGAGCGTTTGCTCCGGATGACTCCGGGCAAAAAACAAAAGCTCCGGCAGCTCGCAAAACGGTCCCCAGAGTGCCAACCGGGCCAGCAACACCCCGTCACCATGACTGTAGGATCCATGCAACGGGGTTTGTCGCAAAATATTCGCCCGCATCAATCCGAACAGCTGATAGCACTGGTGGCTCGGGTGGATCAGACTGCGAAATCGGCTCACCGGATCGGGGGAGTCGGTGGTCAAGCGACCGTCGTAGCCATAGCGTTGCCCCAGATGCCCCTTTGCATCAATAATTTGCGTCCAGGAATGGGCGACAACGGCCCCAGGATTGGCATCGAGCGTGGCGACACAGCGCTCTAGAAAGGTCGGTGCAATCAGATCGTCGTGGGCGGCCCACTTGAAATACTCGCCTCGGGCCAATGCAAACACACGATTAAAATTGGGAGCTCCCCCGAGGTTTTCTGCGCTGCGGACGTAGCGAATGCGGTTGTCTTGCTGGGCAAAGGCTTGGCAAATCTCTGGGGTGCGATCGCTCGAAGCATTGTCCGAAATAATCAGCTCAAAATCCCCGAAGGTCTGGGCCAAGATGGAGCGATCGCCTCCTCTAGATAGTTCTCGCCATTATGCACCGGCAGCCCGACGGAAACCCTGGGCGCGGCCTCTGTGATCTGAGAACATTTCAACTGATCAAAAAACCTGAGGCTCATCGCACTGAACTGCAAAAGGACAAACTTTTCCTGTGCCCAGAGCTATCACTAGGCTTAGACGCTGAGCTTAGACCCTAAGCTTAGACCCTGAGCTCGATACCGAATCTGGAAAGAGATGAGTATATTATCTGACGAATAAATTCAAACTAAAGCCGTCTAAATACTTAGGAAATATCATAAGCGATTCTTAGTTTGCGCCCGTGAAGATTCTCTAAAATAATGGCCAAACCAGTGGCCCAAAAAAATGGCCAAACAAATGCCCAAGCCAAGAGTTCCAGCCAAGGGTTCAAGCCAGCCAGATGCCTCGACCCGCCAGATCCAGCGGATGCACCTAGACCCTCTGACGAATAAAGAGCTCGAGGCGATCGAGACCTTTTTCGATCGTTTCGAGATCCGTGGCATAGGACAGCCGAATATGGTCATCTGCCCCAAATGCAATGCCTGGAACCGTTGCCACCTGGTGATTCTCGAGCAGCAACTTGCAAAAGGTGAGCGAATCCAAGCCCGTCGCCCGAATGTTCGGAAAGAGATAAAACGCACCGTGGGGTGTTGGGCAATAGAGGCCAGGCATTGCGCTGAGGCGATCGAGCATGTAGCGCCGTCGCTGGGCAAACGCCACCAGCATGGTGGCAACGCAGTCTTGGGCACTGGAAAGGGCCGCGATCGCCCCATACTGTGCAAAGGTGCAGACATTCGAGGTGCTCTGGCTTTGCAACGTCGTCGCCGCCTGCACAATCTCCAGCGGCCCCGCCAGATAGCCCAGCCGCCAGCCCGTCATCGCATAGGCCTTGGCAAATCCGTGGCTGATAATGGTGCGCTCAAGCAGGGCAGGGCTAACGGAGCCAATGCTGAAGTGTTCTGCACCGTCGTAGAGAATTTTCTCGTAAATTTCATCGGAAACCACCAGCAGGTCGTGGTCGAGGATGACCTGGGCGATCGCTCGCACCTCTGCAGGGGTGTAAACCATACCCGTAGGATTTGAGGGCGAATTCAACACCACCAGCTTGGTCTGGGGCGTAATCGCTTGCCGAAGCTGCTCCGGTGAGATTTTAAAATTTTGCTCGGCCTCGGTGGTGACGATCACCGGCTTGCCGCCCGCCAGTTTGACCATTTCGGGGTAGCTAACCCAGTAGGGTGAGGGGATGATCACCTCATCGCCGGGATCGAGCAGCACCTGCATGAGATTGTAGAGGGACTGCTTGCCGCCGTTGGTCACCAGGATTTGGGCGGCTGAATAGTCGAGCTGGTTGTCGGTGCGGAGCTTGTGGGCGATCGCTCCCGCAGCGCAGGTTCTCCACTCGCCGCCCCGTAGCGGGTTTTTCCTTCCTCTAGCGCCTGCTTGGCCGCCGCCTTGATGTGCTCCGGCGTATCAAAATCCGGCTCTCCCGCGCTAAAGCTGCACACATCAAGCCCCTCGGCCTGCATGGCTTTCGCCCTGGCGGCAACGGCCAGGGTCATAGACGGGGAAACTTGAGCAATGCGAGCAGCCAACTTCATGATGAAACGTTCCTCTGCGGACCGGTGCGGAAAGAGAAGACGCGAGAGTACGTCCCTATCCGGCCCTCTTCTAGCATCTTATTTTTTGCAGAAGATATGCAAACGAAAAAACTGTGTTTTCGATCACAAAACTACACAAAATCAGGACATCCAGACACAGAGCGTCCAGGCACATCTTGATCACCTGACCTAGCCGTCCGGCCTGACCCGATCACACCACACCAAACGTGTCCGCCACAAAACTGCCGTGCAGTCCGTAGGGAATATGCTGCTTCAGTTTTACCCGAGCGGTCTCACTCAAGTCCTGGGCATTCAGAATCACCAGATCTGAGGCCTGACGCTCGGCGTTATAAATCAGCACCAGCACCCAGCCATCGTCTTCGGTTTGTCCCTGGGGGCGCGGAACAAATAGAGGCTCGTTGATAAATCCCCGAGGTGCAAAGCTATGCAGCGTCGAACCCACGGATTCTTCGAGGAGAGTAGACTGATGCTCCAAATCAACCTTCATAATCGCCTGGAGCGGCGCGTTGCCGGTGGGGGCATCTGTGACGCCCATGTAGTAGTAACGGGTTGGCTGACCTACCGTCGCCGGATGCTGGCAGGGGAATTCACAGGCGCGGGCCTCAAGGCAGCGGCGCGCACTGCTCTTACCCGTGGATAAGTCCAGTTCAAATCGGAACAGTTGGCCAGGGGCGACGCTGTCAAAATCGACTTCCAGAAAATCCGTACCGGCATCGATGCTCGGAAAGGAGATGTAACAGATGGAGTCGATGGCGAGGCGATCGCCCATCTCAAAGGCATTGGCGTGGTGGAAAACAAAACAAGGCTCGGTGTCGAAGCTGCGCACAGGCTGCGCGGGGTCACGGGGAACCAGCAAAATCTGCGTTGCTTTCTGGGCATCAAGGCTAATGCACTGACCGGCTCCCTTGAGTCCCAGCACAAAGGGAATCGGGTTGAGGCTGACGGGGTTTTGGAAAAAGACGTAGTAGTTTTCGGTGATCGCAAAGTCGTGCAAAAAGGCAAATCCAGGCACTGTGCGGCTCTGCTGCTGGACGAGTCTGCCGTCTGCTTCAAATTCGTAAATGGAAATAGTGCTGGAAAGACCCGCCTGAACGCCGAAGTTAACCAAGCGGGGCTGGCCACCCGTGCGCCGGGAGCCGGGATCAATGCGGGGATGGGCCGAAAATGCCTGACCGGGCTTGAGCAATCCATCCAGATACTCGGGGCCGAGGGTCTCGAGGGTCTTGGGATCAAGGCGGAAGGGTTCGGCGGCTTCCCACAGGGCCAGCAGCTTGTCGCCCCAATAGCGAATGTTGGTGTTGGCGATGTTTTTGATTTTGAGGTCGAACACATTGGCCAACATCCCGCCTGGTTTTTGGGTGCCAAAGACGCCTCGATAGAGAATTTTTCCTGCCTGTTTTTCGGCAATAAAGCCGGGGGTGCGCACATAGCGGTTGCGAAAATGGACGCGGCTGCCGGTGAAGGTGAACGCACTAATCATGCCGTCGCCGTCGAAGGGATGGTGAAAGCGTTGGCCGTTGACGTCGAGCTGGCCGGGGCCGTTGCGAAAGAGGGTGCCGATCAAGTCGGGGGGAAGCTGGCCTTCGATCGCTTCAGCCCAGTAGGCTTGCTCTTCGGTTTGGGACACGTAGCCCTGCTGCCAGTCGTCGCGGCGGAAGCTGGGCTGAGCGGGAGGGCGGAGGGTACTGGTCATGGAAGGCTGCTCAGAGGTACATCGGCGCTCTTTCTGTGGCGCGCTCTCCTATGATGACGAAAATATTACGAAATGTAAATTCTGAACCGCGCTAAGCTAGGGAAAACCTCTCGATCGGCTTGGATGACTACTATGTTTTTTCCATTTTTCCCCTGTTGCGGCCCTGAGCAACCGTCGTTTAAACAGCAACAGGAGCGCAAGCTGTCGTTTCTGAAGATGATGCGCAGCAATCTAGAGACTCGGCTGGCGGCGCTGAACGCGGCGATCGGCAACGTCGAGAGCCAGCTCAGCCAAGACGCAGAATAACGCCCCAAACGGCGGTTGATAGCCTCAGCTCAACCCTTGTTTAGAACACCGGGCCAGTTTTGGTTGGCTTTCGTGATGTTGCCTGGGATGTCCTTCGACCATTTTTTCTGAATGTTTGCGTCGTAGTTGAGGTAGAGCTTGCCATCAACAATTTTCCAGGCGGTGGGGTCGATCTCGGCGGTGTAGCCCTGGCTAACAGCCCAGGCACAGAAGCCACCGTATTGAGGCGCGTAGGCTTCGGGGGTGGCGGCAAAGCTATCGCGATTTTTGGCGCTAGAAAACTGCCAGGTGACGCCGTTCCAGTCGTGGGTGAATTCTGAGCTGCCGGGAACGTAGGCACTGTCGCTGAAGTAGGCAACGGAGTCTGCACCGCCGATGGCGATGCCGTCTTTGGCGTAGTAGCGCAGGCTAGCTGTGGTCTGGGCTGGGGATGCTGCAGTGGACGATGCTGCGCCTGGGGCGGCGGCGTTTTCGCTACCTGAAACGTTGGGCTGGGAGCAGCTGATCAGAGAGATGGAGGTGGCGATCGCGATCGCCACCGGCAACCGTTTGACCCGACCTAATTTAACGCGACCTAGAATTGAAATATCCATCGTAAAACCTACTGAATGACAGCCTCTTTGTGATACTTCCTCAGACTGAAGAATCCCTGAGAAGTTTAAGAGAAGTCGCTGAGGAGTGGGCAAGGGTAGCTGTTTGCTCTTCCGTCACGCCACAATCAAAGGTGATCTCTTTCTCTAGCAAAAACAGAGAATCCGTCAGAAACAACAGCCGATACGGCACTCAGCTTGGCCAAACCGAGAAAAAACTGGCAAAAATTCAGGCAGAGAACCAAGCTTTACAGCAGTCGATTCAAGATGGCTTAGATAAAGAGCCGCGAGAGCTCCAAGCTAGGCTTCAAGTCCTCGAAACGAGAAACCAACAGCTCATTGGAACGGTGCCAGGGCTATTTCATTCTCAAGGAAGTCTGAAGATGCTAGATTTTCAAGCCGATCCACTTTTTCTTCAAGGCTGATGCATCTTCCCTCGCAATCCTCTCCGGCTATCCCACAACCTCCCCTTGAAACGCGACCTGAGAGGCTTGAGATTCTGGAGGCCTTCGCTGACCTGCCGAACGTGCGTAAGGCCTCAGGGAAGCGGCATCACATGGCCCTGTGCCTGGCGCTCTTTACCCTGGCGGTGACGGCAGGCAATCGAGGATTTCTGTCCATTGGCGACTGGCTCAAGTGCTACCAGCGCGATTTGATGCACGACCCTCGAGGACATCAAAGCGTGGCCAGGGCTGAAGAGCCTGGTGCGTGTGGAGAGTGAGCGTCAACTTAAGTATGGCGGACAACTGTGCCGAGAAACCGAGACTCGCTACTACATCGCCTCGTTTTTAGAATCAGCGGAATCTTTTGCTCAGCACATTCGAGGCTATTGGGGCGTTGAGAACAAGGTACAACATGTCCGAGATGTGACCCAGGGTGAGGATGCCTCGCACATTCGCATGCATCAGTTGCCGCAAATCTTCGCTGTGCTCGTAACTTCGCGCTCAACCTCTATCGCTCCAATGCGTTCTCCAACATAGCTCAGGCTGAACGGCTCTGCAAGTTTGGTCTAGATACCCTCAAAGCCATTTTTAGAATGAAATAGCCCTGGGTGTTGAGCAAGTCTAACTCACGTTAAATTATCTTAGAAAGCAACCTGGGGAGAACGCTCATTGCATTCTCCCCAGGTTCCATCGTAATCCTAGTCGATTTGTAGTGTGGGCATCTTTCCCACTCAAGCTAGAAGTCTAAACCACATCCATAGACGCAATCGAATTACTCTAGATTTTCTGGGCTCTAATATTTAGAGTGCGTCAACAAAAGAAGAATCGACAAAGCTAATACCTGGCACTTCAGAAGTCGCTTTGCCAGCACTGACCAGAACAGGTACAGCAGAATCAAAACTGTTGGCCACATTCAGCTTGTTGCCGGATGCGAAGGCAATGGATTTGTTCGCTGCCAGATCCAGTATGTTGAGCTTTTCCATAATTGCGGTGACTTCTGTGGGGGTACTAGCCACCCAATCTGCAATGATTTTGGTGCCTTCTTCCGGGTTTCCCTTGAAAAAGTCTAGACCCTGATTGAGCGCGCGCATATAGGCTAAAACATCCTGTCTCCGGCTCTGGAGTACCTGGCTATGGCCTACCAATCCGTTGATAATGACGTTGCTATCTTTCGCTGAAAATAGGGTTTTGGTTTCGGCTTTCTCTTTCAGAATATTGCCGACAAAAGGTTCGTAGGCGGCGATCGCATCCACCTCACCCGCCGTCAATGCCTTAGCCGCCGCCGGTACGTCTAGGGAAACAATCTTGACATCCTTTTCCGTTAAACCCAGAGATTGTAGGTATTTGTTCAAGAACACAATCTGATAGGGAACGTCTTCGCGGGCAAAGGTTTTGTTACGAGCATCGTCGGCTCCAGAAATCCCACGACCGACGATCGCATCGACGTCGCCTGAGTAGTCGCAGGCCATGATAAATTTGAGTCCCGGTGCTTCATCGGCCAAAACCACCAAATCTGCTGCAACGACCCAGGCTAAATCGACTTCTTTGGCCACTAGAGCTGCATTCGCTGCAGTGACGGTGTCGTAGACTTTCTGCTCGACCTTGATGCCTTCTGCTTCAAAAAATCCCTGGACTTCCGCAATCTTGGCGCGGCTCCAGCCCACCCAGGGCACCATGGCCACGCGCAGGGGGATGTCACTGGTGGGGCCACTGTCGGCTTGATTGGAGGGCTGTTTGGTGCAGCTGCCAAGACCTACGGTGGAAACGGCACCGAGGGCAAGGAGGGCGGAGGACTTGATGACTGTTCTTCTGCGCATGGTTTGAGTGGCCCAT
Organism: Synechococcales cyanobacterium CRU_2_2; assembly: GCA_012034805.1. Classification (GTDB taxonomy): domain Bacteria; phylum Cyanobacteriota; class Cyanobacteriia; order PCC-9006; family JAAUQQ01; genus JAAUOP01. Next base: position 14,760 of record JAAUOP010000112.1, read on the forward strand.
GGTTTGGGCGAAACAGAGCTTGGGAGAATGATTCTGGGCGTTGGAGATGCGATTGCGGCGAAAGCCACCGAAGGTATCTCTGCAAGGGCATAATGCCTAGCTTTCCCATGGGCGGGGCCTGACTAACGACCTCTAGCGCGTGCTGATCTGAATTAGCTCTTCCAGGGTTTTGAGCAATGCTTGGTCGTTATAGGGCTTAGAAAAATAGGCGGATGCGCCGAGTTTAAGCGCGAGTTTACGGTGCTTATCGCTGTTGCGCGAGGTCAGCATCGTGATGGGCAATTTGGCAAATTCAGGCCGACCCTTGATTTCGTCCAAGACGCCATAGCCATCTAGCCGTGGCATTTCCACGTCGCACAAAACGGCTGCAACCCGAAGGCCACCCAAGAGTTTGTCGACACCTTCTCGGCCATCTTTGGCTGGAACCACCTCATACCCGGCTCGCTCCAGGGTCAGGGTCAGGTAACGCCGGACATGCACAGAGTCATCGATGACCAAAACCACCTGCCGGGCGAAGACATCACTGGGGTTTGCGGGGGTACTGGCTGGGATGATTTTCGTCACACTGCTCTGGGCTGGCCCGGCAAACTGGGTTGCACAGGCATCGCGCTGTTCTGCAGCGAAGCGAATCAGCTGGGCGAGGCCCACGAGGGGAATCACACGACCATCGCCCAGGACGGTGGCTCCGGAAAAACCAGTGGGCAGCGGCATCGGGCTCATGACCGGACGAATCGCGACTTCCTGCTCATTCCAAAAACGATCGACCGG
>JAAUOP010000255.1 GCA_012034805.1 Synechococcales cyanobacterium CRU_2_2
TCGGGTCTAGGAAATAAAAACGAGCTGGTGGGGTTTCATGAGCAAGTCTCAGTCGAGGATATGAGTTTTCTAACTGTGGTGAAACCAATGCGCCCAGCTCGGTTAGATGGAGAGCTGAGCACCATTCTGAAGTGCCAGGAAAATCAAAGTACCACCCGTCTTGATTGCGGTAATCGACCACGGGCGTGCTTGAAATCTTCACGCTTTCAGTCGTGCTAACGGTGGTTGTTCTTTGGACGAGGGTTGATGTTCCAGTGGGTAAAGTCACCGTTGTTGTGCCGGAGGCAATGCCAGTCCTGTCCAAAATGCCGTACATACGTTGTGTGACGGCCTCCTTCGGAAAATCCCCTGAGCGTATAGCAGAACCGGTACCGAAGCTCACAACAACACCACCAACGCGAGGGAAACCAAATACCGGGGAGGTGGAGATGGGTAAATTCACATTGTTGGCATCCTTAGCCACATAGAAGGGCACGGGTAGTCCGGTCGTGGTGGACACGAAAGCACTGCGCCACAAGTTGGGATTGGAGCTAGTCAGATCAAATTTCCACACATTGCCTTTGATATCCGTGCCGTACATGAAATCAACAGTTCCGTTGTTGTCAACATCTAGCCAGTTCATTCCCGTCATGCCGTTGGACGTATCTGCCACTGTGGTTGTAAGCTTGTAATAATTCGTTCCAAGCGTCCATGTGGTGGTTCCCGCAGGCGGGCCATCGGCAGTCAACAAGAAAATCGAAGATTGGCCATTGCTGGAATTGAGGCCGTTGGGCAATGCGACAGCGAATTTATTGTTATTCAAACGCACCACCGGGATCGCCTGATTACTGAACTGGCTGCGCCCGTATTCGCCAACAATATTCCCTATATCGCTATCATTAGCGTCCGAGAATTGCCATTTAAATATATTGGCGGCGTTGGCTTCGGTCAAATCGCCGACTTTGCTAACGTCCAACGCAAATACGCCTTTGCCGCCGCGACCCAGAGAGCTGAACAAGTAGGTGGCCCATGTTGCTGTTTGACCGGCTGGAGCTGATCGAAGTACATCCGCTGTGAACGGACTGCCATCAACGCCAGCAACGATTGATGCATTTCGTTCAGTTAAAGCGTTCAGTCTGTTTGCTAATAGCCCAGGTACGTAAGAAATAATCGGCGCACCCGTTCCAGCATTGAAGCCATGCAACATGCCATCGTTTGCGCCCACCCACAGTGTTTTAGGTCTTGAGTAAGTTGAAGTTGCGTAATTCAAATAGCTCTGTACCCCAGTTGCAGGGAAATAAGCATCAAAGTAATAGGCATTAGAGGGCAACTGAATCCAAGGCGTTGAGTTGACGACTGTTCCAAGTAAATTGCTGATGCTGCGTGGCTGAAAACGTTGCCCGTTAGGCTCTTCGTTGTCAGTATCGCCGCGAAGGTAGTTCACTATGCCCTCAGCTTTCGCATTTGACATTGCCGGGCTGCTTCCAGACTTTAATAGGTTACGGTATGCGTTGGGGAGGGTGTCCCAATTGAATGGGACACCGGTCGCACGATTGTTGGTAATGACCTGCCTGCTTGTACTGGGTAGCTGCCGGAGCAACTCGCCCGCATCCCAAGATTTCACGGTGTTGAAATTGCCTGCTGTATCCAATTGAAAGGCAAAGATAGACCCTTTTTTGAGGGTGGGGTCAAATTCGGCTACATACTTGAAGCTACCGTCAATCAACTGACTAGACGACACCGCAGGTGCTGCATTTGACGAGGCTACGATGTTCTCAAGCTGCTTCTCTTAATTGCTTTTCCAGAAGTTCTGGCCGCCTAGCTAAAAAGTAGCCATCAGGTATACCGTCGCTGCACGTCAGGCCTGTCGCGCCACCACAGGAGCGACCGTCGGCGCGGCGTTGATCCCACCGCGATTGGCTGATGGGGGTGCCTGGAGTCCAGCCTTTGGTATCGAAGCTGCCGTATTTGGCGGCATACCACAGGGGATCTTCTAAGACAGCGCCGGGGTCCACGCCAATAAGCGAAAAAGTTTGACTGACAAGTGATGCAGAACCGCTCAGTGAACAAGGTGTCGCCATGCACAGCCCTTCATCGCGGAAATTGTTGATACCGTGCGTGATATTTTTCCATCCGCAGTCGTGCCAATGATGCTAAAGCCGTGACTGCCCAATGCGCCAGCTTCTTGTGCAACGATTTCGGTGGTGATAACGACTTTTGCATTCGCACCAGAGTCAACCAAGTCATAGCGGAGCATGCCTATCAAATCCATGTCGTAGTCATTGCCGGCTTGCGTATCGTTCCAGCTCACCACAAAGGCTCCATGCCTGGCAGAAGAGCTGATGGCTTTAAAAACGAGCATGCCTCCGGGCATCAGAGTTCCCGTTGTTTTGTCTGGCCTGTTGGGATAACGTTCTTTGCGAGCGTCGACGCTAGGACCGCCAGTGACCGAGCCACCTACAAAGCCTCTGTTATTCCAAGAGCTTTCTGGCGTTATAAAGAAAACTTTGCTGGTGCCAGGAATTTTGACTTCTACCCGCCCCAAACCGCCGCGTAGAGTCGCTGCATAAGTCTGCACGGTGAGCGCGGTCGACGGAGCATCGCTAGGTAGCGTGACAGAGCCGCGAATTTTGGAAGAGTTGGCATACAGCGCCGCGCCCGCAGACAGGTAACTGCCTTGCGCACCGGGTAAATCAGGGCATACGCCCGTAACGTCTGACAGAGTAGAGATAGTTTTCGGCGAACAATCTGTGCCCCAGCCGCCATTGACTGAGCCAACGGCTCTGGTTGTACCGTGGATGCCTTCTGCAACCCCGATGATATTGGTGTAGGCATTGACTGAGCCATTGGCACGATTGGGCAAATTAGCAAAGGCCGCCGCAAGATTGCGGTCATGGCTGACCGCACCACTGGAGATCGCCAGAACACTTAAAGGGCGGCAAATGGGTCGTCCAAAATCTGCATTGCGTGTTGAATTAGAGGTCAGTGGGTCTGTTGCTGTTACGATAGGAATGCTTAAGTTAGAATCAATATTTGATCGAAGATCAGGCCAAGTTGCTGCCTTGGCCACTGATTGACCTGCATAATAATTAACGGCTTGCAGAATCATCTCGCCCATTGGGTTGCCCCAAGCAGGATACAGGCCATTGACCATTTCATCATGCAAGGCAAATCCAATTCCGTTGTTGCCGCCACTGCCCGATGAGTTATAGTTACCCGCGCCAATAAAACGGCATTGTCAATCGATGCGATTCCGAGGGAGACGGTTGTTGTGCAGCCACTTGCAATATGACAAAATCTTCCGTTGGAGGGATTGATCTCGTCGTTGAAAGTCCCCATGTTTTTTCGCAAGGCACCTGCTTCAATATTGCTATCAAAGCTACCCGTAATGACACCAAATTCTGCTTTGGCAGAGTTTCCGCCAATCGATGTGCCGAATTCTTGCAGCAGTCCAATGGGCCTTATAAGGGCCTGTAGCCCCCCGTACTGCTGACAGCGTTCGTTGCCCAGCTTGGTGGAGTCGCATACTTTCACACGAGCGACGATCTCTGGACTGGAGACTCCTGAATATGTAGCTCCATCATTCGTCAGATTAGGGGCGTTCTGCTCATGTGGAATGGTTGCACTGCCCAGCACAGTACTCGTGTAGGCATTGACTAATTTGCTACCAAAGTTAGGGCCGTCTTCTCCTGACCACCGGCACACCTGCCCTGCCGTTGTAGACCACAGCTCGTAGTTGCCACGCGCCATACGAATTTGTGGCGTGCCATACGGGCTGTTCGCACTGGATCGGTTGCACAAGGTCAGACCCCTGTAAGTGGAGGGGCTGCCTTTTGAGAGATAGGTCGTGGTGAAGGGGGTGTAGTCACGAATGTCCGTGCCAGCATAATATTTGGCAAAAGAATGGGCATCGCGCGACAGATTGGCTCTTTCTAGAATAGTCTCAGTGGCACTGTCCGTGGAGCGCTTACCACCATAGAGCATTTTGCGCACTGTATCTATGCGCGTCATGGTGGCCCAATTCAAAAAATTCCCGCTCCAATAATTGTTTGCGACTGGGCAGGTGAACCTGCCCCCAGTAATGGTGGCGTTAACCTCTGGGTTGAA
>JAAUOP010000256.1 GCA_012034805.1 Synechococcales cyanobacterium CRU_2_2
TGGCCCCACTCTCTAGGTCAAATTAGGACACTACTAGCGCCCCCGTCCTCGCCGGTCCGCGCGGGATTATCCCAGCGGAGCGCGGCATCCTTCTCGAGCGCTAGATTCTCTTGCGGACGGCTGGCGAGGCGCACGACATACTCGGCGGCTTCCGCGTGAAAGGCCGCGACCGCTGTCGCTGACCGCGCTGGGCAACAATTATACCCCGGTGGGCCACATCATCGACGAAAAGGCCATCGTCAACGGGCTGGTGGGCCTGCACGCCACGGGCGGCTCCACCAACCACACCATGCACCTGGTGGCCATGGCGCGCGCCGCAGGTGTCTTGATCGACTGGGACGATTTCGCCGAGCTCTCGGCCGTGGTACCGCTGCTGGCGCGCGTGTACCCCAACGGCAGTGCCGACGTGAACCACTTTCACGCGCCGGCGGCATGGGCTTTTTGATCGCGTCAACTGCGCGCCGCTGGCCTGCTGCACGACGACGTGCACACCGTCATGGGCCACGGCCTGCTGGCCTACACGCAAGAGCCTTGGCTCGACGGCGGCACGCTGTCCTGGCGAGCGGTGCCAGCGATCAGTGGCGACACCACCGTGTTGCGCCCGGTGAGTGAGCCCTTCAGTGCCGACGGCGGCCTGCGCCTGCTGCAAGGCAACCTTGGCCGCAGCGTGGTGAAGGTCTCTGCCGTCAAACCCGAACACCGCGTGGTGCGCGCGCAAGCCGTGGTGGTAAGCGACCAGCAAGACCTGCTGGCCCTGCTTGGCCAATTCATAGGCCAGCGCCGCCCGCAGAGGCCCCCGCCGACAACAATATTACTGAAGTGATCGCTGACCTTGCCCTGAACCATATCCCTGTGCTCGCTGTTATCGTCGGCTGGACCTTAGCTTAGCGAAATTGAAGGATGAAATGATCCGATTTGGGCTGGAGCTGCATTGGGACAGGGCGAAAGCGCAGAAGCCTAGCCACAAGAGCAGAAACTAGAAAACAGGAGTCAGTTTCAGATCAAAATATTTATTTCTGAAGCCATTTGTACTCGGCTTCTAACTATAGTTTAGGGTAGATTAAATTTCTTTTAAACGATAAATAGATTTTGGGGTTATCCTCTATTTTTATCTCTAGATACACCTTAGATTTTCGGATGCCAGGACTTGTATTGAATCACTAACATGTTAGTTGAAAGTCCAGGCCGTTGCGCTTGGGCCGCTCAACTCAGGTAGATCATGCAATACTTTTTAGAAGATGCTGCAATTCTGGCTGGCCTCAGCCTCAGCAGCATCCTGCTCTTCAGCCTGCTCTGGGTTTTCCTGGGGCCGGTGGGGATACTCGGAACTTTAGCTGGCTATAGCGTTGGTTTGTCCCTCTATTTGGCACCCGCCGATTAGGAAATTGGGTGTTGCTGAAACAAGGGATGTTTGGGCTCCCGTAGGGCTATAGCCATGTGGCCATGGTAATTCGGTTAGCGCTTGGCGATCGGGCTCCACGAGTCGCGTGACATCTGCTCCCGGCAGTTGCTGGACTAGAACCTGGCTGGCGGGGAGGTTGAGGTGCTGGCGATCGCAAAAACCACCAGGATTTTAGCCTTGGGAGCCACTGATTTTTGGCCCGACCAAGTGAGGTTATCCTGAGCGAAATTTCCCAGGGCGACCTCAGCCCGAGGATAGTAGGCCAGCAGATCCTACTGTGGCTAGGGCAGCCACTGAAGCGGGCGCGATCGGGTCTTGATGATCACAGCTAGCTCATCTTGGAGCTGGAGCGTTTCGAGCTACAGTTCCCGCAGCGGCATCATGCTTTCATGCCAGGCTCTTGTGCTCAATGTGGCTTATTTAATCAGCCCACCTGTCGATGATCTCTAAAATTTTACCTTCAGAAACTACGCGCTGATTGCGTCTCTTCCCGTTTTCATTAACGTCTCATAAGTAAGAGCATCTAAAACATCAGAAAAGCTATTAAACCTTACACTCTTCTCATTTTTCTGTTGCAACATATTGATAAATTTTTTTGCCTTGCTCTTTCCTATAAAATCAATTTTCTTTTGTACGTTTGCAGCAACATTAGGTCAAGCTTATGGATCTGCTTTAACTAATGGGGCAGGTGGCTTGTTATTCTCGAAAAGGCGCGTTGCCCTTCGGGACAAAACACCCTACGTTTTCTTTCTCTGGTGACAGGGCTGAGTTCGTCGCGATCGCTCTATTACGACTACTTCAACCATTCCCAAAGCCTCATCCACCCCAGCTTCACCTGAGCGGATACCGCGATTCAGCGAGACCAGCCCCCCGATCGCGCTCGCTTTCGTACAATACTGATGTATCTGCTCGGCTCCGGTCAGCTCCTTCGCCTTTGCCCCCCGCACTCGATGGCCCCTGCCCCTTCAAAATCCGACTGGCTCGACTGGAGCCGCCTCCAGCAGGCCCTCACCGTCGAGGCGGAGCGCGGCTTCAACAACCTCGAAGGCAAGCAGCATACCTTCAGCGAATTCCTGCGGCTGACGCTGACGGCTCCGCCGGAGGACTGGAGCCCAACGGAGCAGGAGCGCTGGAAAGAATTGGGCGATCGCTTCGCCACCTACGAAACCTACAGCTACGCCCAGCGCCAAAGCCTGATCGCCGAAACCCGCCGCACCCTCCACCAGCAGCGCAAGGCGATCGACGCCGCCCAGGAAGCTGCCCAAAAAGCAGCCAAACAAGCCGAACAGCGCAAAGCCGCCGAAGCCGCTGGAGCCCTGCCCAGCAGCGGTGGCAAGACCCAGCGCAAGCTGCCCAAAACCGAACCCCTGGTCGATACGCGCCACGGCCCCCAAACCGGCCTCGACCAATCCCTCACCTACCTCAAGGGCATTGGCCCCAAGAACGCTGAACGCCTCGCCAAACTGGGCCTGCTCACCGTTCGTGACCTGCTGTTCTACTACCCCCGCGACTACCTGGACTATGCCAAGCAGGTGGACATCCGCGAGCTGGAGCCCGGCTCCATGGCCACCCTGGTGGGCCAGGTCAAGAGCTGCAATTGCTTCAGCAGTCCCAAGAACCCGAAGCTGACGATTTTTGAACTGGTGGTGCGCGATCGCTCCGGCCAAATCAAGCTGGGCCGCTTCTATGCAGGCAATCGCTACAGCAGCCAAGCCTGGAAACAGGGCCAAAAGCGCAAATTCCCCCCGGTGCTACGGTGGCCGCCTCAGGCATGGTCAAGCAGGGCAAGTTTGGCGTGACGCTGGACAGCCCAGAAATTGAGGTGCTGGAAGCAGGCAGCGATACGATTCAGTCCGACAAAATTGGCCGCGTCGTGCCGGTCTATACCCTTACCGAAGGCATCAATGCGGACCTGGTGCGGCGGGCGGTGCTGGGGGCCTTGCCCAGTGTCAGCCTGTTGCAGGAATGCATTCCCCAGGGACTGCTGACCAAGTTTGAGCTGGTGAATTTGGGAGAAGCGATCGCCCAAATCCACTACCCCGACAGCGACGAAACCCTCTACCAAGCCCGTCGCCGCCTGGTGTTCGATGAATTCTTCTTCCTCCAGCTCGGTCTGCTCCAGCGCCGGGCCAAGCAGCGCCAGGTGCAGACCAGCATTGTCCTGGCTCCCAAGGGCGAGCTAGTCGAAAAGTTCTACGAAATTCTGCCCTTTGAGCTGACCGGAGCCCAGCAGCGAGTGGTGGATGCGGTGTTTAGCGATATGCGGCAGCCGACGCCGATGAATCGGCGTAGTGCAGGGGATGTGGGGTCGGGGAAGACCGTGGTGGCGATCGCAGCCCTGCTTAACGCGATCCAGTCCGGCTACCAGGGGGCCTTCATGGCTCCGACGGAAGTGTTGGCAGAGCAACATTATCGCAAGCTAGTGGAGTGGTTCACGCAACTGCACCTGCCCGTAGAGCTACTGACCGGCTCCACCAAGACCGCTAAGCGCAAAGAAATCCATCGGGCGCTGGAGACCGGGGAACTGCCGCTGCTGGTGGGCACCCATGCCCTGATCCAAGACCCGGTCAAGTTCCAGAAGCTGGGCTTGGTCGTGATCGACGAGCAGCACCGCTTTGGCGTCCAGCAGCGGGCTAAGCTCCAGCAAAAGGGCGACAATCCCCACACC
>JAAUOP010000113.1 GCA_012034805.1 Synechococcales cyanobacterium CRU_2_2
GATTTCTCGAATTAGCAGCACTCCTCCATTGCTGGTTATGTCGCCACCGCTGAAATCGGCTACTAGCTTTCGCTTACTCAAACGGCCAAACTCGTAGCTGGCTGAGTTACACTCTGTTTGGGTCGGGGTCATGCTTACAAACCGCTGAATGTCTTGTGGTTATTACATTCTCGCTGGTTTTTGACCCCGATTCCTCTTTACTCGTGAGATATCCGGGATGATAGGTCTGAATCACCTCCGCCAACGCAGGTAGTCCTTGCTCAGATTTCTCTTTTTCGGCCAGATATTTTCGCCAACAGTCCGCCAAACCCATCAAGACCGGAATCCGGGCGGGAACCTGTTTTTCTGCGTAGCGCCCGGTGCTGTAGAGATAGGCGAGATGCTTCAGCAGCGTGGTTTTTCCTAAGCCCCCCCAGGCCAAAATTGCCAACTGTCGGAATTGCGGATGTGTTTCTGCTCGACGAATCAAATCCCAAATTTCTAGGGGGTTGCGATCGTCTGCGGTTCGGCCCGCTATCATTTGCCGAGCTAGCTCTGGATCTAGCTCTGGATCTGGTCTTTCGTCGCTATTCCAGCCCGCGAGGATGCTGCGATCGCCCACAGACAGCGGCACATAAATCTCATCCAACAATGGAAAAAAGCTCCGTCCCACCCCCTGGCAGCGATCAGTCCAGCAGGCCAGTTTTTGGGCTTCTAGATATTTGGCTTCGGCCTTGGTGAGACCTGCGATCGCACCTTGCACCGATTGCTCCAAAACAAGAGCACCGGCCTCGCCCACCGCATCAGCCCCTTTTTTCACTTTCTTGAAGCTGGGGGCAACCAGGGCATAGCCGAGGGTTCCTGCCCCTCCGATCCCGGCTCCCAACATAATCTTAGGCAATTCGCTGGTGCTGATCAGCGCAATCACCCCTCCCAAACCACTGCCCAACATCACGGGCACCGCCTTAAGCAACAGTTCAGCGACTTGTTCGTTCCAAGGAGAGGGCTCAGCCATGGGTCTGCCTAACGGGCCAACGGGTACATCAATACTCTAGCCAACGCCACTGGATTTAACACCGCTGTGATGACGATTCCATCGCAAATACCGGATTCGCCCTCTAACGCTAATCCAATAAATTGGCATCCTTCATTCGCTTTTTCAACGCAGACCGACCCGAATAACGATCCACAAGCACCTGCACTCGCTCCATAAAATCCACGACCTTACCTTGGAGCAATGCCACAGCCTTCAAATCCACCAAAATCGCCACAGACTGCTCATACCCCCGCGCCGTTTTCAGCTCAATCAGCCGGGTCACCTCCTGCCACAATGCTTCTTGCTTCGGCACCAACGCATCGAGATATTGCTCGCGGGCTTGTTGCTCTGCCTGGGCCGCTTGTTGTTTTCGTTGTTGCTGTTTTTGTTGGGCGATCGCCATCAAATCCCCCAGCGAACGTCCCGGCAAACCCTCCAATTCCTCCTCCTCATCTGCCTCCGAACCAAACTCAAACCTGAGTCGCTGCAACAACTCTTGCCCCACATGGGTTTCCCCCCGCATCGCCCGCAGCAAATACTCAATATGCTCCTCCGTCGTCAGTTCTGCGAGCCATTTCTCCAAGGGTTCCTCAACTTCTTCTGATCCTGCGGCGCTCTCCTCTGCCGCCGCCGCAATCAAATCCTCATCCACGACAAACAGCTCAGCAAATGCCTTCAACCCCGTGGATAGTTGCTGCAAGCCCGCCGGAACCGGAGGCTCAAGCATAGCGTCTGGCGACAAGGGCGACTCTTCACTATTGCCACTGCGCAGCCAAGCCAGATACAGCAGCCGCAAATCTCCCCGAAGGAGTTCCTCCCGCAAGGACACCAGACTGGAGAGCATCGGTTCCTCTTCAATCCAAGTGTAGTAATCCTCACAAACCAAATTGAGATCAACGAGGATTGAGCGGGGTGTTTCCTCGAATGTAATCGTATAGGGAATTTCGTAGGGTTCGAGCTTGGACATTTTCACCAGTTCCTTCGGCAACCGTATGACCAAGCGGCGCACGCCGAAATTGGCAACATACAACATCACGTCAAAACAGCGATCGAGCACCTCCTCCGGCTTTGTCCGAAAATCCCCAAAGCGATAGGTGAACCGGGCAGAGGTGGCTCCCACCTGGGCTCGGCTGGAAAGGCTATGCAAATACGCCTTGTCGTCGGAAGACAGGAAGCGATCGATCGCCTGGAATTCGTAAACCTGATATTCGCTCATGGCAAGCCTGTTATGGAAATGAAGCTAGAAAATCGAATCTGGATCAACCCCGAGCGATCGCAGATGCTCCGCCAACCGCTCCGCCCGCTGCTGCTCTGCCTCCGCCCGCTGCTGCTCTGCTTCCGCCCGCTGCTGCTCTGCCTCCGCCCGCTGCCGCTCCTCCGCTGCCACCTGCTCTGCCCGCACCCGAGACTGCTCCAACTCCGCATAAGTCAAGAGCTGCGTGCCCGTAGCCGGATCAAATAAGCGTAACTCCCGCGTAACCGTTCCCAAGGGGGAGGGTAGGAACGAGGCCACAGAAGCAGGCAACAGCCGTAGATCCAAACCCAAAATCCGACTGGACAAAGACACGGTTCCATCGGTCAGCGTCTGGGCTTCGATCGGCTGATACTCGCCATTCACCAAGGTTTGCCCCTTGAGCTGGGGCTGGAGATAATCCCCGGTCGGATCGTACTGAAAATATTCCTGCACCCCAAGTTGGCGATACAGCTCAGGCTTGGTCTCCTCATCCTGCTTCTTCGTACTCTTCGACGTCAGCTCCAAAATAAACGACGGCAGCTTATTGCCTTCTTGCCAAGCCTTATAGCTGCGCCGCTCCCGATTACTGACGCCAAAAATCACAAACACGTCTGGCGAAATGTTTTTGCTGGGCTGGTCTTCTTCGTAGTAGATAAACAGATTACCGGAAACATAGACCTGGGGCCGACTCTGAAAAAATAGCCGCAGCGCAGCGACACAGTAAACCAAGTAGTTACGCGTGGCATCGCTTTCTGTCATGGGCTGACCATCAGTTTCGGGATATTCGACCAAGGTCGGACGGGGCTGCTGAACCATAGTGCTAGGGCTTGTTGAACTTTTCAACCCGATGCTGTTTTCATTTTAACGGTGTTGAACTTTTCAGAATGCGATCGCGTTTCCCTGATTTGATCGACCCGCCTCTAAAGCCCGCCCGATCGCCAAACCAAACCGTAGACTAGAAATATCCTCACCAGACCCATCCATTTCCTCTATCCCCATGGTTGCCCTTTCCGATCGCACCTACCTCACCCCTGACCAATACCTCACCCTCGAAACCCAGAGTGACGTCAAACACGAGTATTACGACGGCGAAATCTTTGCCATGGCCGGCGCAACGGACAGCCATGTCACTGTTGCGGGGAATATATTTGCAATGATGCTCACTCATTTGCGGGGTTCAGGTTGTCGTGTCTATATTTCAGATATGAAAGCTCGGATTGAGCGACGCGATCGCTTCTTCTATCCCGATGTCATGGTCACCTGTGAGAGCAAAGATGCCGAAACCCCCCTCTACAAATCATTTCCCAAACTGATTATTGAAGTCCTCTCCGACTCCACCGAAGCCTACGATCGCGGCGACAAATTTGCCGATTACCAGACCCTAGACAGCCTCGAAGAATACGTCTTGATCAGCACGAAGCGATCGCGCATCGAATGTTTCCGGCGAGGAGAAGCAGGCTTATGGATTCTTCACACCTTTGTCGAAGGACAGTTTTCCCTGGCAAGCGTGGGATTTGAAGGCGCGGTCGAAGCAGTCTATGAGAGCGTCATGTTCCCAGCAGCCGAAGAACCTTCAGAAACCTAGTGGAGCGAATTCACGATCCTGAGGACACCGGTAACTCCGGTTGGCTCGCAGGACGATGGGACTTGCGCTCAAACCAGATGCCTGCCACCAGCACCGCAACGCCGCAGAGCGAAAAGGCTAGCGCTTTCAGCATCAGCGCGGTGTCGTACTCAAACATTCGGGTCAAAATATCCAGCACCAACAGCACCATGCCGCCCCAAAACAAGCTGCGTGTCCCCAGGGCCAAACCATCGCGGATGAGGCCGAGCGCCAACAGCGCCAATAAAATATTTAACCCATAGGGCGCGATCACCGGCAGCGGCTGCACCAGCTCAGCGTAGAGATAGAGCCCCACTGGTACCCCAATGAGTAGACCGACCATGGCGCTGTTCAAGGCCCGCAACTGGAGCCGATTGAGCCCCGGAAACTGCTTCATCAAGGCCAGCCAGCCAAAAAACGTCGCGACTAAAAGCACCGCTTCATCGATCAGAAGGGGCCAAGTCCAGCGATCGAACAGCGATCGGGTCGCCGCAATTGTCTCAACATCAGTGGTCTGTTGCCAAAGGCCATGGAACGAAAAGGCATAAAGGTTAATGCAAAGCAAGATCAAGGCGATGACTCGGGCGATCGCCCCAAACGCCTCCGTCAAAGACCGCTCAGCCCCAAGTACTGACCGGTCTGGCAAGCGCCGCCGCACGCGCCACACCCCCGAAAGTTGCCACATATCGCGATCGAAGGCCCACAGTAGCGCCGGGACAACAAACAACAAGCTACCCATCAGCCAATTGGGCCAAAGATTACGCCAAAAGCCATTGCCCCAGAAGAGGTTGAAATCGAAGCTCAGGGCAAAGGCGATCGCCCCCAGACCAAAGAGAATGCGCGATCGGCAGCCATAGGCTAGCGGCAAAAACAGACCCACCAACAGCAGCGGCATCCCATAGCTCGCCCAAGCCCAAGCACTCACCCCAGGCCCAGGACTCTCAAGGGCACCCAAACTGGAAAAATAGCCAATCACGAGCAAAATCATCCCCGCAATTCCCAAGGAGGTCAGCCGCAGCCCGTAGGCCATGAGGGTGACACAAAATCCCCACAGCAAAAACAACACCGACACCGGCCCGCCCTGGTGAAACATTTGGGGTAATAATCCCAAATTGGCCCCCAGCACAAACACACCCAAAACCAGCAGGGCGTGGCCCCAGCGACGACGGCTGACTGCCGCTGGGCTTGGGCCAAGGCTGCGCCAGAGATAAAACCCCAGGACATTGACCCCAATCAAACCGCTCAGCAAGACGCTGACCTTAATCACCCGAGTCCAACCCTGCCAGTTGGCCGCAATCCAAGTTATGGCCCCCAGGCCCAACAGCACGGCCCCCAAACCCAGTAAGATCATCAGAAAGCGGTTGCTGGCCTCCCCTTCTAGGCTGGCGAACTGATAGCGATGGGACAGTTTCTCGTAAACCGCTGGGTCGATGAGTTGCTCTTTCCACCACAGCTCGGCTTCTTGGCGAAGCTGGCGGCGAAATTTTTCCGAAGCCATGGGTTCCCCTCGGATCCGCAGATCCATCCGTGTCGATGGGATCTACCTTGGCATAGACCCGCCCAAGTGGATGGCGTTTCGATAGACAGTTTTACAATTAGTTTTACGATTATGGAAATTAAAGCAGGGCTAGTGGCGATCGCAGTCCATCCTCCCCCAGGCCCAAACCGCCCTAATTTCTTCACGGAAATGGTTCAGTTCTACCGTCAGCTGCTTCAGCAAGACCCTGAGCCCTACCAGGTCGATCGCTACGCCGAGTTCCAGCTTCCTGGCCTCTGGATTGCCCTGTTTCCACCCAAACCCAGCCAGCAATTAGAGTTTGGGCAAGCGTCCAACAGTCCCATCAGCCTGTGTTTGAAAATAACAGATTTGGCAGAGGCGATCGCCCAGCTCAAAACCTGGGATTGCCCAATGGGAGAGGTGGCGATCGCCTCCCATGGTCAAGAAGTTTATGCCTACGATCCCCAGGGCAATCGCATCATCTTGTATCAACCCAATTCCTCAAGGGGAATGGCTAACCACCGATGAGGACGCTGAAAGCCTCCACTGGCGATAAGAGCGTTTGACCAGCCTCAGCCAGCGTAGCCACCGCTTGGCAGGCTGATCGTAAAACGTGAAAATATCACCGTAGGCCAAATTACCATTCTCGTGATGAACCCAGTGGCGCTCCGGTGTCGTCAGCCACAGCCGTTCGCAAAGCCATTGAACGCCCTGAGGTGTCACCCAACCCAGCGCCGTGACATGACGCCAAACCACATGAAACTCTCCAAAAGCGAGCCCAAGCAGGGTTCCGCCAGGAGACAACTGCCACAGCCAAGGAATGAAAATAAAATAGGGCACTGCACCTAAGAAGCCATCCAACACAACCAAGGGGTTGCGGGTCAAAACCGCATAATGGATGAAGCTACGGTTTTTTCCGTGGTGAACAATGCAGTGAAAATGACCAAAGACATGCTCAGGTACATGATAGGCAAAGGTAGAAACAAAGTCTCCTAGCAAGAGGAGCAAGATTGTGGCGAGACCACCCTTGAGTGCGCCCAACAGGATATCTACAAAAATTTCTGGGATTCCTAAATTATCCAAGGTTCTCTCCTCACTGATTGAAAAGAGACTAGCAACCCCAAATTAAGCGTTATTTAATTTTTGCTTTAGAACTCATTGCCAAATTGTTAAGGTCGAGTTTTGGATCGATGCGTTTTAATTTTCTGCGTTTTAATTTTCTGCGTTTTAATTTTCTGCGTTTTAATTTTCTGCGTTTTAATTCGATGCATCCTGATTCGATGGGTAACGAGACCGCATGACGTCTAGGAAGTAAGGTCGCGTCGCCATAAAGATATGCCTTCTAACTCTCTCAGACCAGTCAGGAAATTTTGATGACTCTCCGCTCAATTTCGCAGTCTCTTAAAGCTCAATTAAATGCTGAACATCAAATACTAAAGTCATCATCTCCGTAACTAGGATAGGAACGATTCAACTCAGCACCTCCTAAATGCCGATGACAAGCCATTTCCCCGTCATCCCAACCATCCCCCACTGTTTGGCAAATGGGGTTCATGCATCCACCACCTCCCGTACCAAGCGATCGATCGATATTCTGGGAGCGTTGGTGGGTCTAGGCATTGTTCTTTTGATGGTCGTGCCTGTGGCGATCGCCATCCGCCGAGACGGTCCAGGCCCAATTTTCTATAGCCAAATCCGCTGCGGCCTCAAGGGCAAACCCTTCCGCATTTGGAAATTTAGAACCATGGTGGCCGACGCCGAGCATCTCAAGGCAACGGTACAAAACCAGGCCCAGGGACTGATTTTCAAAAACGAAGCCGATCCGCGCATCACCCGCGTCGGAAAATTTCTGCGGCGCACCAGCCTCGACGAGTTTCCCCAGTTTTGGAATGTCCTGATCGGAGAGATGAGCTTAGTCGGCACCCGCCCCCCCACCCTGGACGAAGTAGCTCACTATCAGCCTCGCCATTGGCGTAGGCTCCAGGTCAAACCCGGCATTACCGGCGAATGGCAGGCTCGGGGTCGCTCTAGCATCCAGGACTTTGAGGCGATCGTCGCCCTGGATTTGCACTACCAATCTCGCTGGTCGATCGCCTACGATCTGTCCTTGATCATGACCACCATTTTCTCAGTTTTGCAGCGCAAGGGCGCTTGCTAGACCGGAGGTTGGCAGTTAGGCTCAGTTTGGACTCTTGATTTGAGTTCTTGGTTTGAACTTTTGGTTTGAACGCTTGGTTTGAACGCTTGAACCCATCCGGCCCAGCCCGCAGCTTCTACTCATGTTTGGAACCAACTTTACCGTGGAAAACCCTATCCAGCAGGCCTATACAACGCAAATCAGCAATTTTTTTGCCGACGAAGCCCAGGCCGATGCAACCGAACGGCTTCTGCTTCAACATTCTTGGCCGCTAGAACCTTTCGCAATGCCCAACCTACAGGAGCCTAGCAACCGTGTAGGGATGCCCCAGGCTGTTTTAGACGCCCACGACTACTATGCGACCCACGTGATGGCCCAAGACTGGGGCACCGTTCATGCGGCAACGCTGCTGGTGGGCGAGCAGATTACCCTGGCAGTATATGTTGAAACGGATGGAGGCGATGGCTGGCTGGAGGTTTATGACCTAGAAGGCACCTTATTGGGTGCGGCTCGCACCGATCTAGGGGAGGTGAATTGGGGTGAGGCGGCTGATATTCGGCAACAGGTGCTGTCGGGTGGGTTCCCAGAAGTTGCACCGGGCGAGGAGGTTTTGGACAAGGAAGCGTCGCTCAGGGACGATCGCATTTTGGGGTAAATTCCGGTTTCTGAACGGTTAGAATGCAGACTCACCGGGGATCTCTGAGAGACCGGGTAGAACTGTCCCGGCGATCGCGCTCTCCGGATAGCCCTGGCCATCAAATCCCAACCGGACATCCTGGGGCTGCTGCTTAATCTGCGTTGCCACAACCAAGTCCCGCCAGCCCGATGTACGTTGATCGCTGGCCTTGATCGGTTCTCTGACC
This sequence comes from Synechococcales cyanobacterium CRU_2_2, assembly GCA_012034805.1. Lineage (GTDB taxonomy): Bacteria > Cyanobacteriota > Cyanobacteriia > PCC-9006 > JAAUQQ01 > JAAUOP01. The sequence continues at coordinate 8,351 of JAAUOP010000113.1, forward strand.
TTTTCGATCGCCGAAACAAATTCGAAATAACCCCCCGGTAGCCCCCGGAATACCAGCAGCGTGCAGCCGCTGATGTTGCACCAGTCCAACCCCTGCATCAATACGAGTCCTTCATCAACCTGGTCATTGTTCAAGTCGATGTAGTCTGCGAAAAATGAATTGTCCTGGGCAATGCTGTTTTGCCGTAAATAATCGTTCAGCGCCTCCGTGACCCCCTTGCCTTCAGGGATGACACGCTCAAGTTCGGGTTCTTTAACTCGGAATTGGGAGCAGCCAGACAGGGCTAGCAAGCTAGCTGCAATTAGCAGCGGCGGCAACCAAGGAAGCAGGGTTTGCGATCTTGCGGAGCTTGGCGAAGCTAATTGCATCTGCGCCAATTGCATCTGCAAACCTCGCACCCAGGCGATCCGCTTTTGTATCGGGCGCGTTTGGGTTAGGCGCTTTTGTATTGGGCGCTTTTGTAGCCCAAACAGATTTCCTCGCCCCAAACGGCCTAGTCGCCTAGACAAATTCCAAGTCCGCGCGCCGTCTTCACCAGCGTGCCATCGAGATCCACTGCAGCGTAGTCCTGAATGGCGATCGCCAGCGGTACATCTTTCACCTGTCGATCCTGCCAGGTGACCATGCGGTCATAGCACTCCTGGGCGACCAAATCCACCGCCGCCACCCCAAAGGCCGAGGCCGTCAGCCGGTCAAAGGGTGATGGCGTGCCACCTCGCTGCAAATGGCCTAGCACAATCACTCGCGTATCTGCCCCCGTGACCTCACTTATCCGTTCAGCGAGCACCTGGCCAATGCCACCCAAACGGCCTTGGCCCTGGCCAGCGCTGCTGTTGACCACTGCCTCTTTATCTTCGTTGCGCACGGCTTCCGCCACAACCACCAGGGAATAATTCTTCCCCAGGGCCTGATTGTGGTTAATCTTCTCGGCAATTTTGTCGAGCTGGTAGGGAATCTCGGGGATCAAGATCACGTCTGCGCCCCCAGCAATGCCCGCGCTGATCGCAATATGCCCTGCATCTCGTCCCATCACTTCAACCAAGATGACACGGCTGTGGCTGGCAGCGGTGAAGTGGAGGCGATCGATCGCCTCCGTTGCAATATTCACCGCCGTCGAAAACCCGATCGATCGTTCTGTGATCCCCACATCGTTGTCGATGGTTTTGGGAATGCCGACAAATGGAATATTGCCCTGGAGCGCCAGCTTGCGCAGAATGCTGAGACTGCCGTCTCCACCGATGCCGATCAGCGCCGAGAGACCCAGTTTTTGGTAGCTCTCGAGGATGGTTTCTGTAACATCTTTGACTGTGCCATCGGGCTGCGGATAGGCAAAGGGCGTGCCGTAGTTGGCCGTGCCCAGAATGGTACCGCCAGCGGTCAAAATACCGTCCACATCCTCTAGGCGCAGCTGCCTCACCTTGGGTGGGTGGGTCATGAGGCCATGGGTGGATTGCTCAATGCCCACCACCTCCCACTGGTAGGTGACGATGGCGCGGTGAACAATGGCCCGAATGGCGGCATTTAGACCCGCACAGTCGCCACCACTGGTGAGAACCCCGATGCGGCGTGTGGCCGAGGGGGTTGCGTCTGGGCCAAGCGGTTGGCCATCGAGCGATCGAGCGATCGAGCGAAAAACACGAGGATTCATCCGGGCATTCCCTGGGTTTGCCTGCATTCAGGGCAGTATTGGGCGGCATTGCGGATTGGATGGGTCGTACCGATGCCAATATCCATCGTTTGAATGCATTGAGGCTGATAGTACGGCGATCGCAGAAGCCTAGATGCTCTCTGCTCAAAACTCAGGATTTCGCAACGGTTCGCAATCCACTACTCACTAAAGTTATTACGAGCCGAATTTTGTTACGAGCCGAAGTGATTACGAGCCGAATTTGTTACGAGCCGAACCATAGAGCACCCCATTCCCATGTCTCAACGGGAAAGCTGGATTTGTGGGAAGTTTGTGGTTTGGCCCACTCTATCTACGGGAAATATAGGGCTTGGCAAGCGGATGAGCGTTCGGCGAGTTTGATGACTATACCCGAGAGATCGTCGTCCCCGATGGCCCGGCCAGGAGGACAGGATGCAGCGGATAGCCCCATGGATGGCCTGATCCATTCAGATGAAGATTCCTGTATCTATCGGATGGGGTGTAGGCCGGGAAACGGGCCTCAGTCTGGCCCTGAATCCCACCTGATCAAAACCCTGAAACACCCCGAAGATCAGGCCGCCCAGCAGCGGCTGCGGCGAGAATACGTGATCACCTGCAGCTTACGGCTGCCAATTTTATTTGAACCCTGGGATTTTACCTGTGAACCCTGCTGGCAATTCAAGCTGGCGGATGACGGCTGGTGGCCATTGTCGAGGGAGTTGGCTGCCACCGGGGTAGCGGGGTTAGCATCTGCGAGGTTTTTCGCGATCGCCCTCGCCCTCGTCGAAGCCCTGCAATCCCTCCACGATCAGCGCTTGAGCCACGCCGCTCTGGCCCTCGATTGCATTTGGGTTCATCCTCACCGTCCTGGCATCAAACTGTCTAACTTGGGCCATGCCCAACTCTCACCCCCCGGACAAACCCATGCAGCGGCCTACCAACGAGATGTCGAGGCCCTAAGCAAAATTTTGCACCCCCTCAAGCCCGATCTTGAAGGGCTGGTTCTCCAGGGTGAAACCGCCTCGCTGAACCTGCTGCGCCAGAGGCTACACCTGGCCGCTGGGCTGGAGATAACCCTATCCCGCGCTGTGCCCCGACAACTCCCCGAGAGAATTTACGGGCGCGACGCCGAGATCACCGCACTGTTGACCGCCTACCGACGGGTGGCCAGCCGCAGGCACACGGAGCTGATTTTGCTGGCCGGGGCCTCGGGTCTGGGCAAAACGGCGGTGGTTGATGCCGTAGAACAGCAACTGCGCCTGCAATGCCCGCCGGGGGTACCGCCAGCCCAATTTATTCGCTGTAAGTTTGAGCAGTTTAATCACCGGATTCCGCTGGAGGCCATTATCCAGGGGATGCGCCAGGGGTTAGGGGAGCTGGGGTTTGAAGAGGCCCTGGCCTCGGTGGAGGGCCAGGGTGACTGGTTGCGCCCAACACCTCAAAATCGCCCCACCTCCGAATCTGTTCAAGCCGATCGCCTCACTCTGCTCGCCCAGTGGATCCACAGCCTGCCCAGCCCAGAGCATCCCCTGGTGCTCTGTCTAGATGACTTGCACTGGGCGGATCCGGCCTCGCTGCAGCTCCTAGAGAACATCCTAGCTCTCGAAGCCGAAGCGCCGCTGCTGGTGATTGGGATCTACCGGGAGCAGGAAGTCGGCCCCCAGCATTTGTTACAGCAGACGCTGTCCCGGTTGTCGGGAGTGGGCTACCAAACCCTGACCCTCTCCCCCCTGACCTTGGACTGTTTCTCCCACTGGCTCGAAGACATTTTGGGGCAGGATACAGCGGCGATCGCCCCCCTCGCCGCTCTTCTAGAGCGCCAGTCCCAGGGCAATCCTTTTTTTGGCCGCCAGTTGCTCCTGTCACTCCATCGCCAGGGACAACTGGTCTACGATGCCTGTGAGAGTCGCTGGCGCTACGACACCGTCGCCATTGAAGCGCAACTGCCAGAAGAGGCCCTGATCGAATTTTTAGCCCGTCAGCTCGCGACGCTGCCCGACACGACCCAACTGGCGCTTCAGTTGGCGGCTTGCTTGGGCAATCAGTTTCAACTAGCAGCCCTAGCGCGGATTTATCCGGGGTCAAACCCCAATCATTCAAATGATTCGCTGCTTGCCAGCATCACCCTCGAAATTGAGCTTTGGCCCGCACTACAGCAGGAATTTTTGCAACAAATTAGCCCCGATCGCTATCGTTTTGTCCACGATCGCATTCAGCAGGCCGCTTGCCTGTTGCTGCCGGGTTCTGCACAAAATCGCTGGGCGATCGCCCAAACCCTCCTCAGCAGCCTCCCCTGGGCTGGACGCGACTCGCAAATCTTTGAGACCATCGACCAACTCGACCCCGCCTGGCACCTCGTCCAAAACTCCAAGCGTCGAGCTCAGCTCACCCAGCTCCATTTGGTTGCAGGGCGTCGAGCCCTAGTCAACCAAGACTACGCCGCCGCCATCCGCTACTTCACCCGAGGCTTGGAATGGTTGCCCAGCAATGCTTGGGAAGAGCACTACGAACTCAGCCTCGATTTGCATGAGGCCGCCAGCGCCGCCGAATATCGCCATACCAATTTTTACCGGGCGGCGAGCCTCGCGGACACCATTCTGGAAAAAGCCCAGGATCTGCATGACCAGGCCAAAGCCTATGAAATCCGCATTCGGCTCTATGTGGCGGCAGCCCAGCATGATCAAGCTCTGGATCTCGGGCTCGATTTTCTGCACCAGCTCGATACGCCCCTAGTGGGAGGTGCGATCGGCGAAACGGCTGCCCTGGGTGACATCAGCAATCTGCAAAAGATCGCGAATCTGCAAAAGATCGCGCCCCTGGCCCTAGACGATCTGGCCAACTTGCCCATGATGACCAGCCGCCGGCATTTACTCATGATGCGGTTGCTCGCCCAACTGGTTTTGCCTTGCCTAGATGCTCGCCCCCGCCTTTTGCCCAGCTTAGTGAACGCGATGCTGCGACTGACCCACGATCGCGGCCTCTCCCACGATGCAGCTGTGGCCTACAGCGCCCTGGCGGTGATCCACCAAGACCCGATCGTGGCTCAGCAGGCGATGTGGATTTTGCACCAGCTCAATGCCCAAGAGCGACGCGGCCAAGTGCTATTGCTGATTGACACGCGGGTCTATGGCTGGCACATGCCCCTGGCCGAGGTACAAGAGTCGTTGGCCCAAACCGTCCAGCTTTCCCTTGCCGGGGGGGAATTAGAAGTCGCGGCCCAGGCTGCGTTGCAATATTGCAGCCATCGGTTTCTCAGCGGTGCCCCCCTGCCCGGCGTTGCCGCAGACTGCATTCGCTATCAAGACATGGTCGAAACGCTGCAACAGGCCTTGCCCAGCGTGCTCAATCAAGCGTTTCAGCGGCTGATTGCGGCGCTGCGCGGCCAGCAGCAGCCCGGAAATGTGGGCGGCACAAATCCTCCTTCCTGGTGGGAGTTACCCGCCAGTTCCACCGGCTCGACGCCGCTGGCGCTACCCGCGCTGACGTTTTTGGAATCCTTTCCCAAGGGGTTTTGCTTTTTTTGGGCGGCCATCCTCGCCCCGCCCTGGCAGCGTTTTCTTTGGCGCTGCATCACCGCAACAGCGTCACGGGCCTCCTGATTCAGGCAACCTGTCGCTTTTATGCCGCTCTGTGTTTGCTCGCCATCTGTGACGGAGCCCCGACGACCCAGCGACAAGCGTTGTTGGCCAAGGTTGCCCAGATTCAGGCCCGGTTTCGAACCTGGTCTCGGCAGGCTCCGGCCAACTTTGAACTCTACACAGCGCTGATCGAAGCCGAGCGATCGCGCATCCTCGGCCACTGGGATGCAGCAGAAGCGGACTATAACCGGGCGATCGCCTTGGCCCGCACCCAAGGCCATGGCCCCGTGCTGGCCCTGGCCCATGAACTCGCCGCTCGCAGCTATCGCCAGCAACACAGATTGCAGCGAGCAGCAGCGGCCCTCAAGCAGGCGCACCGAGCCTACCAGGACTGGGGTGCAGAGGCGAAAGCCGAGGCCCTGGCGGCGGACTATCCCGAGATCCTGCGACCTGGCTTGAGCGGGGTGGCTCGGCCCCAGCGGGAGGCGATCGCCCTCGTGCCCTCACCCCTCGATGGAAATTTGTCCCCCCTACTAAGGGCCTGTCAACGGCTAATTCCCTTGACGACAGACCGGGAAGCCCTGACCCTCGCAATTCTTCAAGGCGTGGCAGAATTAGTACCCGCCGACCGAATGTTGTTGCTAACCCCCGAGCTCAGTCCAGAATCTGGGCAAGTCACAACCCTGCAATGGCGCGTTCAGATTAAAGGCCAGCGCCAATCACAGCAGTCTTTATGGGTCAAGCGCTCACCCCAGAACGATCCCCGCCCCGCCAAAACCCTGGCCCAGCTCCCGCCGATCTTCGCCACCGCCTTCAGACAGGGCATGGCGGTGTCAGGTCCCAGACAGACTGCCCAGCTGCACCCCAACCCCTATCTATCTAGCCCCCATCTATTCTGTTTGCGGCTAGGTCTGCCCTCCAATCCCATGGCGCTGCTCTATGTGGAATCTGCTGTTGCCTTGGCACCCCCGCAGCAGCAACAGTTTGAGTTGCTCGGACAACAGGCTGCGATCGCCCTCTCCCACGCTCGTACCCAGGACGTCCTGACCCAAGCCCTCGACCAGCACACGGAGGCCATGTACCAGGAAGTCGCCGAGCGGCACCTCACCGAACAACAGCTAGCCCAGCAACTGGAACGGGCACAGATCATCGCCACCGTCACCCAAAAAATCCGAGCGAGCTTAGATCCAGGGACTCTGCTTCAAGCCGCCGCCGCCACCATTGGCTCCGCATTTCAGAGTAGTCGCTGTGTCATCCATCGCCACCGGGCTGGCGAAACGGGTACGCTGCCTCTGGTTGCCGAGTATCTTGCACCGGGCTGCGTATCACTGCAAAATTACCCGCTACCCATCAAGCGCAATCCCTACGCCCAAGCAACCCTCGAGCAGGAAGGCGTTGTGGCCCTGAACAATATTTACAGCCACGCGATGGAAAACCCAGCACGGGTCTTTTTCCTCCACACCCAAACCAAATCCCTGCTGGCGATCAAAACCTGCCACCAAGGCAACACCAACGGCATTCTGGCGCTGCACCAGTGCGATCGCTTTCGCCAATGGTCTGCCGACGAAATCGATCTCTTCTGTGCCCTTGCCGACCCAGTCGGCGTAGGCCATGCCCAAGTGCAACAACTTGAGGCCGAGCAACAGCAGCGGCAGGCCCTAGAAGCCGCCAAGGCCAAGATCGAAAAACTGTGAGGCCAAGGGAGAATTTATCGCCAGTCTGGGCCACGAGCTCCGCACGCCGCTCAACGCCATTTTGGGATTTA
>JAAUOP010000018.1 GCA_012034805.1 Synechococcales cyanobacterium CRU_2_2
GCTAAGGCCTTGTCATGCACCTGGGCCACTTGCTCCAACTGCCTGCGCGACGAGAGCACCAAATTCGCCCAAAATCCTTAAACGGCTCATCCACTGCCAAGCCATTCGCTGTCACCAGGCCTTCTTGATGCTCCACAAACTCGCTTAGCTCCGCCGGGCCGATCGCGCCCATTGGCATCCCCTGTGCCGCCGCGATCTGCTTCAGCACTCGCAGGGCATAGATCGCCACACGGGTGCCAAATTTTTCCTTGTTCGTCATCAAGGCAGCATCCACCTGGGCTGATTCTTCTGGAGTGAGGAGCTGATCGGGGTTTAGCATGGCGCATTCTCGGCCTGAATCAAGTAGCCACAATAGTTTTGGCCACGAATCATCCAATGGGTTCGCTTGACCTGGCAATCGGGAAACAAAACTGTAAATAATTCCAGTTCATGACCACAGACGGTGGGAAAAGACTCAGCGATGTTGGCGATCGCGCAATTGTACTCCGTCACCACAAACCCCTCGACCTGCCCGGCTAAAAGCGAGTCGGCGTCTGCCAGCTGATGCAGCTTGCGATCCAAGGGACTGACCTCAGACATAAAGCCCTCTGCCCGACGCAGCTCGGCGAGCTTGAGCAGGCGATCGTGGAGTGTGCCGTTGCTGATGCGATCGCGATATTCCTCAATTTTCTTGTCCCACTGGGTCTTGAGAATGTCGCGGAACTGCTCCGGGGGAACCGTCTCTGAGAGCGTATCGAGGAGAGAAACAGCAAAGCGATCGTAGCTGTCAGGGAAGTGCGATCGCCCCTTCTTACTCAACCGATAGCGATACTGGGGCCGCCCGACCTTCACCTGCACTGCCTGGTGAACAATCAAGTCCTCCAGCTCCAAATCCTTCAAATGCCGACGAATCGCCTGGGGGCTGACCTCCGCTGCTGTCGCCAGATCCTGAGCCGTCGCATCACCTTGCTTGAGCAGATGCTGCAGGATGTCCTCCTTGGTGGTTGAAGCTTGGGTTACGGACATGGCACTTACAGAGATTGCACTCGCAGACGTACTTGTAGACATGGCACTTTTGACACTCCCCGGCCAAAAGGCACGGGGATTCTTGGTTCTACGATAGTGCTTGCTGAGGCAGGCTTTCGCCAACGACAGTAGAGGCTCCATCTCCCCAAGCGTTTCCCATGTCTAGCATGAGGCCTCCCGTATGCCCTACGGTAGCTAATCCCCGACGGAGGATGTTTCTCGCTGCGTTGTGGTCTCGATCCATCTCACATCCACACTGACAGGAGTGCGTTCTTTGAGACAGGGATTTTTTAACAATCACACCGCAGTTAGAGCATTCTTGGCTGGTATAGGCAGGGGGAACAGCGATGGTGATCTTGCCGAAAACCTTGCCGAAATATTCAACCCAAGCCCTAAACTGATACCAAGATGCATCGTTCATAGATTTGGCAAGACAATGATTCTTCACCATATTTTGATTCTCAAATCTTCGTAGGCGACAACGTCGTTTGACGTGACTGCGCACCGTGCCAACTTAATGGCATGGTCTTTACGCTGCCTGCTTATTTTGAGATGGCGCTTACCTAAAACCTGTCTTGCTTTCCTCCGATTACTTGAGCCTTTGACTTTCTTGGAAACTCCCCGCTGGCTACGCTTGAGCATTTTTTCTGCCTTGCGCAGAAAGCGAGGATTTTCAACCATCACACCATTGGAATCAGTGTAAAACTCTTTCAAGCCGACATCTAATCCGACAGCTTTTCCGGTTGGCTCCATCACTTCAGTTCGTTCAGCCGATATGCAAAATTGGACATAACATCCATCTGCTCTACGGACTAATCGAACTCGCTTGATTTGGTCTAACGGATAGAAACCAAGGTCACGAGTACCTTTCATTTTCAATCGGCCAATACCGAGTTTATCGGTGAAGGTGATCGCTTTGCGATCATCCGAGAGTTTCCACCCTGAGGTTTTATACTCAATGCTTCGGCAATCTTTCTGGAAAGTAGGGAAGCCTTTTTTGCCCGCTACCTTCTTTTTGCAATTGTCGTAGAACCGGCAAATACTTGCCCATGCTCGTTCAGCCGCAGCTTGTCTAGCCATTGAATTGAGCTTGTTTGCAAAGTCGAATTCTTTAGCCAGAACAGCGCAATGGCGCGAGAGTTCAACCCAGGATTTAGCCCCACCATCCATCCAAATGCGGATCGATTTGTTGCGGATAAATTGGGTTACACGGATACCATCATCAATTGCACTGAACTGAATAGGCTTGCCGTAGGTTTTGAACTCAAGCACTAACATGGGTTTTGCTTCCCGCTCTTATGATGACAGGCTTATCATAAAATGACAACGGATATACGATAGATTTTAGAAGTCCCCCTAGAAGGGGGAGGCTTTAGACCCAAATTTTCGGTAAATCTGGGGTATAGGAGCCGCGCCGAGCGCGCGTTAGGATAAGAGTCTTAAAAAATGTGAATCGCGCTTTGACAACGATCGCGTTGCTAAAGTAGCGTTAACATTGAATAAAGCAACAGGCTAGTTGTTTTATAGCACTAAAGTCACCCCGTTCGTTTCACAACTACCTCTATGACCTCCCCTAGCAGCCCGACCCAAGCCTCCGAAAAGTCTGGAAGCCATGCGCAAGTTCTCCCAGACCTACGCCCAGCGCAGTGGTACCTACTTTTGTGTGGATTTGGGTGTCACGGCGGTGGTGATCGAAGGCTTAGCTAAACACAAGGACGAGCTCGGAGCTCCGTTGTGCCCCTGCCGCCACTACGAAGACAAAGAAGCTGAAGTCGCGGCTGCCTACTGGAACTGCCCCTGTGTCCCGATGCGCGAGCGTCACGAGTGCCACTGCATGTTGTTTCTCACCACCGACAACGACTTTGCAGGCGACCAGCAAGAGATTTCCATGGACGAGATTCGGGCGACAACCAATACCTATGTGGCGGCAAGCTAATACGGCGGGCCACGTTGTCCAAGTGACCCTTTCCAAGAACTCCTCTCCAGGGACTCCTTTGCGGGAATCCCTTTCCCAGAACCCGCTCAAGAACCAGTCTTTTAAGAGTTATGACCGTAAAACTATGAGCGCATCTGTTCAAACGCTGGTGAATCAGCCTTATAAGTATGGTTTTGTCACCGATATTGAGACTGACAAAATTCCAAAGGGTCTCAGTGAAGACGTGGTTCGCCTCATTTCTGCCAAGAAGAATGAGCCGGAGTTTATGCTGGAGTTTCGTCTCAAGGCCTACAAAAAGTGGCTGACGATGACAGAGCCAGACTGGGCTGCGGTGGGCTATCCCAAAATTGACTACCAAAATATTGTTTACTATGCGGCTCCCAAGAGCCAAGCCAAGAAGCAGAGCCTCGATGAAGTTGATCCGGCCCTGCTCGAAGCCTTTGAGAAGCTAGGTCTGCCACTGTCTGAGCAAAAGCGTTTGTCCAATGTGGCAGTGGACGCTGTGTTTGATAGCGTGTCGATCGCCACCACCTTCCGCAAGGACTTGGCCAAGCACGGCGTTGTTTTTTGCTCGATTTCCGAAGCCGTACACGACTATCCCGACCTGATCAAACAGTACTTAGGCACCGTCGTACCCGTGGGTGACAACTACTTCTCGGCGCTCAACTCAGCGGTGTTTAGCGACGGTTCGTTTGTCTACATTCCCAAGGGCGTCCAATGCCCGATGGAATTATCCACCTATTTCCGCATCAACAGCGGTGACACGGGTCAATTCGAGCGCACCCTCATTATCGCTGAAGACAACAGCCAGGTCAGCTACCTAGAGGGCTGTACTGCACCCATGTTTGACACCAATCAGCTTCATGCTGCCGTGGTCGAGTTGGTGGCGCTGGAGAATGCGGACATTAAATATTCCACGGTGCAAAACTGGTATGCCGGGGACGAGAATGGCAAGGGTGGCATCTACAACTTTGTCACAAAGCGGGGGCTCTGTAAGGGGAAAAACTCCAAGATTTCCTGGACCCAGGTAGAAACTGGCTCGTCGATTACCTGGAAATATCCTGGCTGCGTCTTGTTGGGCGATAACTCCGTCGGTGAATTTTACTCCGTGGCGCTGACGAACAATCTGCAGCAGGCCGACACGGGCAGCAAAATGGTTCACATTGGCAAGAACACCCGCAGTACGATCATTTCCAAAGGCATTTCGGCGGGCCGTTCGTCCAACAGCTATCGCGGTTTGGTCAAGGTGGGGCCGAAGGCGGAGGGGGCGCGCAATTTCTCCCAGTGTGATTCGATGCTGATTGGCGATCGCGCCGCCGCCAACACCTTCCCCTATATCCAAGCCCAAAACCCTGCGGCCCAGGTCGAACACGAAGCTTCGACCTCCAAAATTGGGGAGGATCAACTCTTCTATCTCATGCAGCGCGGCATTTCCCTCGAAGATGCAGTCTCGATGATGATCAGTGGCTTTTGCAAGGATGTCTTTAACCAGTTACCCATGGAGTTTGCGGTGGAAGCAGATAAGCTGCTGAGCCTCAAGCTTGAGGGAGCAGTGGGGTAATACCGATGGTTCAAGTGGTTGGCGCTCGGGAAGTTGAGCCGAAGCAGTTAAAAGCATTTTTTCAACTCGAGGAGGTGCAGGATCGTGCTTTCTTCCCCGAATGGGTCGAAGATCTGCCGGAACTCGGCGATCGCGAACGAGACTTTCTCAACCAAGTTGAGGCAGGTTATTTCAATTTTCTTCAGTCTCCGCCACTGCTTGAGAAAACAATTCAGCTGTCAGTTGTGAGTCCGATTCTGTTCTTAGCGGGTTGTTTTCTGCCTCCGTTTAAGGTCATCACGGAAGAATCGATTGAAATCTTCGATGCAGATGGAGACTTTATCGTCCGGGGAAGCATTGATATTTTATTGCTTCGGGATGACCTTTGGCTGGCTATCATCGAATCGAAAAAAGCCAGCTTTTCCGTTGAAGCCGGACTGCCTCAACTTCTATGTTATATGCTGGCTCAGCCAGAGCCAGAGAGACCGAGCTTTGGGGTTCTCATGACCGGAGGAGAGTTTCTGTTTGTAAAACTGGTCAATGGTGAAGCTCCCCGATATGCCACTTCGACGCTGTTTGCCTTGCGAAACAAGCGTAATCGCGATATTTACGATGCATTTAGCGTGTTGAAACAACTGATGCAGTTGTAGCGATCGTAACTGATGCGATCGCAGCCAGAAAAACTTGAATTCAGCAGTTAGAGAGGAGTTGGACTTCATGATAATTGAAGACAGTGATGTGATTGTTTCGATCAAAGGCCTGAGCGCCGAAATTGACGGTACGCCAATTTTGAAGGGGGTTGATCTCGAGATTAAGGCGGGTGAAGTTCACGCGATTATGGGGCGCAATGGCTCAGGAAAAAGCACGCTCTCGAAAGTGTTGGCGGGCCATCCAGCCTATACGGTGACCAGTGGGGAAGTGGTGTTTCACGGTGAGGATCTATTGGAGTTGGAACCGGAGGTGCGATCGCGCAAAGGCGTTTTCCTGGCATTCCAATATCCCCTTGAAATCCCTGGTGTCAGCAACTTAGATTTTCTGCGTGCGGCCTATAACAGTCGCCGCAAAGCCCAGGGGTTAGAAGAACTGGATGCCTTTGAGTTTGACGAAGTGGTTGAAGAGAAACTAGACGTGGTCAAAATGGATCCGGCTTTTCTGACTCGCAGCGTCAACGAAGGCTTTTCTGGGGGCGAGAAGAAGCGCAATGAGATCTTGCAAATGGCGTTGCTAGAGCCGTCGCTGGCCATTTTGGATGAGACCGATTCGGGGCTGGATATTGATGCGTTGCGGATCGTGGCAGAGGGTGTGAATCAGCTGACGAATGCAACCAATGCCACGTTGATGATTACTCACTACCAGCGATTGTTAGATTACATTCAGCCGGATTTTATCCACGTGATGCATGACGGCCAAATCATTCGCACGGGCGGTAAGGAATTGGCGCTGGAGCTCGAAGCCAAGGGCTATGACTGGATCGATGAGCAGTTGGCAGTGGGGGCAGCATAATCATGGGCTTCACGACTGAACGAATTTCTAATTCAGATCGGGCGATCGATCCATCTCCTGTCGAGAAACGAGCGGCTTATCTGGCGAAGTTATTAGCCCTAACACATCCCGGTCGAGACGCGTCACCGTTTGTCGCGCTGTTTCAGGTGGACAGCACTGCCAACTTGGTTTTTCAAGGCATAGAGACGCTGCAAAACCAGGCTGCGGCACGCATTCTCGAATTGGCAATTCCTTCGCCGCGTGATGAGAATTGGCGGTTTACAGATTTGTCGAAATTGTTGGCGCTGGATCTCGCTGCGGCGGCAGTGGCTGGGCAACTGGACGAACGGCACCAGCAACTGGACGAAGGTTCATTCGTTCCTGCGGAGGCGATCGCGCCCTACTGTTTACCGGGTACTAGTCGTCTGGTGTTTGTCGACGGAGTGTATGCTGCCCACTTGTCCGACCTGGGATCGGTTGCAGATACAATTACCTTGGGCCAAGGCTCAAGCCTGACCATGACAGCCCTGGAATCTCTTGCCAAGCTTCCCGATGCAGACGAGGTTTTTACGACGCTCAATACAGCAAGCTTTCAGGATGTTGCCGTGATTCGAGCCCAGCCAAATGCTGTTTTGGCACAGCCGATTCACCTGTTATTTGTCTCGATCGCCGATCGAACCCTGGCCCATCCCCGCTGTTGGATCAGGGCTGAGACGGGCAGCAACATCACCTTGATCGAAGACTACGTCAGCTTAGGTGAAGGTTCTAGCTTCACCAACGCTGTCACCGAGGTCGTGCTGGGCGAAAACACGGTGGTGAATCATAGCCGTATTCAGCGGGAAAATGCCCAAGCCGTACACATCGGCAAAACGGCTGTGATTCAAGCGCGCGACAGTCGCTATTGCAACATTGCCGTTCAGTTGGGCGGTGGACTGTCTCGTCACAATCTGGAAGTGCATCACCAGGGAACCCAGGTGCAGAGCAATGTGTATGGATTGGCGATCGCCGCCGCAGACCAGCTGATGGACACCCACAGCAACATCCAGTACAACGAGCCCCATTGTCAGAGCAACCAGTTGTATAAGGCTATCGCCACCGACAGAGGCCGCTCGGTCTTCAACGGTCGCATCAACGTACCCCAAAAGGCCCAACAAACCAACGCCACCCAGCTCAACCGTAACTTGCTCCTCTCCCACCGCGCCCGCATCGACACCAAACCCCAGCTCGAAATCGTCGCGGATAACGTCAAATGTACCCATGGCGCGACAGTGAGCCAGTTAGAGGACAATCAGGTGTTCTATTTACAAAGTCGGGGAATCGATCGGGTCAGTGCCCAGAAATTGTTGATTGAAGCTTTTGCCCTCGAGATTCTGCACAAGTTACCGTCAGAACACCTGCGTCAGACCTTGGCCACAAGCGTAATGCGGCTTACCGAGGAGGTACTCTAAAAGATCGCGGCAGGAGAGCAGATTTTGTCCTTGTCAGCTCGTCTTGCCTCCTAACGAATGGGAATTCCAGCTGTTTGAGCGTTCTGGGTCAATACAAAGGCCGCGATCGCCTACTGTTTGCCTACAGCAACGCAAGAGCAACGCACCCTCCCAAGCGAAATTCCCCACCTCCCTAAAACTCAGAACAGAACTCAGAACTCGCCACTCAAAACCGCTATGCCGCTCCTCACCCTTGCTCGCTCCCTCGCCGACGAAATCCGCCCTGACTTCCCAATTCTCAATCAGCTGGTCAACGACAAGCCACTGATTTATCTCGATAGCGCCGCCAGTTCCCACAAGCCCCTCGCCGTCCTGGAAGAACTGCAGCACTACTACCTGACGGATCACTCCAACGTCCACCGAGGCGCTCACACCCTCAGTGGTCGAGCGACAGATGCCTACGAAGCCGCGCGGAGAAGGTTGCGCGGTTTATTCAGGCGGCGTCGTTTCGAGAAATTATCTTCACGCGCAATGCCACAGAGGCGATTAATCTGGTCGCCTATAGCTGGGGCATGACCGAGCTCAAGTCAGGCGACGAGATTATCCTAACGACGATGGAGCACCACAGCAATCTGGTGCCTTGGCATCTTGTTGCTGAGCGAACTGGGGCGGTGCTCAAGCATGTACGAGTAACCGAGGCGGGGGAGTTTGATCTAGAACATTTTAAGTCGCTGCTGTCGGACAAAACCAAGCTCGTGTCGGTGGTGCATGTCTCGAACATGCTCGGAACGGTTGTGCCTGCAACAGAAGTAGCACGGCTGGCCCATGCCCAAGGGGCCAAAGTGTTGTTGGATGCCTGCCAGAGCGTGCCCCATCTGCCGATCGATGTCCAGGCCTTAGACTGCGATTGGTTAGTGGCATCGGGCCATAAAATGTGTGGGCCAACAGGGATTGGTTTCTTGTATGGCAAACTGGAGCTGCTGCGATCGATGCCTCCTTTCCTGGGCGGCGGATCGATGATTCAAGATGTATTTTTGGATCATTCCACCTACGCCGATTTGCCCGAGCGCTTTGAGGCGGGTACACCAGCGATCGCCGAGGCGATCGCCCTAGGGGCCGCCATCGACTATCTCAACAACATTGGCATGGATCGCATCCACGCCTACGAGCAGGAACTCACTGCTTACTTGTTCGAGCAACTTAATCCCATCCCAGAACTGACGCTGTACGGCCCCCAGCCCAAGGCAGATGGTAGCGGGCGGGCTGCGATCGCCGCCTTTACGGTTCAAGATCTCCACCCCAATGACCTCGCGACCTTGCTCGATCAATCCGGCATCGCCATCCGCACCGGCCACCACTGCACCCAGCCCCTACACCACGAACTGGGCATCTCCGGCAGCGCCCGCGCCAGTTTGTATCTCTACAACACCCTCGAGGAAATTGATATCTTTGTCCAGGAGCTGAAGAGCACGATCGCGTTTTTCCGAGGATTGATGGACTAGATTAGAAGGACAGTGACGGGAGACACCCATGGACACCGTTATGGAGACCATTATCATTGATTGCTCTACAGCTGAGCTGACCGATGAGCAGTTTCTCTATATCTGTCGTCAGAATGAGGCGCTGCGTTTTGAGATGACCGCTCAAGGAGACTTAATTGTTATGCCACCCGTGGGCGGAACCAGTGGAAATCGCGAATCAGATTTAAATGCTGATGTCCAGATTTGGAATCGGCGATCGCGCCTGGGCAAAGTTTTTAGCTCTTCGACCGTTTTTCGGTTGCCGAATGGAGCCAAACGATCGCCCGATGTCGCCTGGGTCGAACAAAGCCGCTGGGAAGCGCTCTCCAAGGAAGACCAAGAAAAATTTCCGCCGATCGCGCCAGACTTCGTGATCGAATTGCGCTCCCGCACCGACCGTCTGGCCAGCTTGCAAGCCAAAATGCAGGAATACCTCGACAATGGCGTGCGCCTCGGTTGGCTGATCAATCCCCAGGATCAGCAGGTGGAGGTTTATGCGTTGGAGGCTGTTACGGTCACTCTTCCCCTGCCGACACAACTTTCGGGAGCAGCAGTTCTGCCAGGATTTGTGTTGGACTTGAACCCGTTTTAGCAAAATTCTGTACTTTTTGATACGCGACTGCCCCCAGCTCCTGCGGCATGATAAGGGCGGTCGCCATTCCCTCGCATCTGTTGGCGGCGATCGCAGCAGATTGTGACCGGCCAAAACCTCACCCATCATAAGCACTTCATCACCCAGATCAGCACCACCCGCGCCATCACCACTCACTGCGACAACGCCAGATGAAGACTTCGATGCGGCGCATCCTCATCGGTGCGGTCTTTTTCGCACTTACATTACTGATTGCCGTTGCAGGCTACCGGCTCGCTGGCTGGACTTGGATGGAGGCCGTTTATATGGTCGTCATCACAATTTTTGGTGTGGGCTACGGCGAAGTCAAGCCGATCTCGGAGCCTGGACTGAGGCTATTCACCATGTTTGTCATCGTGGCAGGTACCTCCTCAGCGGTATACATCGTTGGGGGCTTTTTGCAGATGGTGACCGAAGGGGAGATTAACCGAGTATTGGGAGCAAGACGGATGATGAAGGAAATCAGAACCCTAGAGCGCCACATTATCATCTGTGGCTTTGGGCGAATGGGAATGCTGCTGGCTCGGCGGTTGCAGGAGGCGGGGCGATCCTTGGTGGTGGTCGATCGCGAGGAAGAGCGCATTCAGCAGGCCCAAGCCCTGGGCTATCTCGTACAGCTGGGTGACGCAACTGATGAACGAATTTTGGAGGAAGCAGGTATTGCGAGAGCTGCGGCCCTCGCGACGGTGTTGCCCAATGATGCCGTGAATGTGTTCATCACGCTAACCGCACGGAATCTGAACCCCAAGCTGATGATTTTGGCGCGGGGGGAGCGATCGACCACGGAGAAAAAGTTGCTCCAAGCCGGAGCCAATCGCGTGGTCTTACCGGCGGCGATCGGCGCAACGCGCATGGCCCACTTGATCACCCATCCAGCCTCGGTGGATTTTTGGAGATGGATAATAGTCTCTCGAGTTTAAACGAAATCCTCGCCCAGGCCCATGTCCAGCTCGATGAACTGGTAGTTAGTCCGCACTCAGAGCTTGTGGGAGCTAGCATCGGTACGGTGGAAGTGCAAGGCAAGGGCGTCTTTCTGGTGGTCGCGCTGCGGCGAGAGGACGGGGAGATGCTGATTCATCCAGGCTTGGATGTATTTGTCCATGTCGGAGACACCTTGATTGTCATGGGCCGACAGGGAGATATGCCCCAGTTCTCTAGGCGGCTGATCCAGACGCGAGGGCGGCTGTCCTATCGCGGCGCGAAGTTATAAAGTCAACTTTTGACAACACAACGTCGCTAAATTTGAAGGAAATCCCTTGGTTATGCGGGAGCAATTTTTGTCCTCAGAAAGAAGGAAAAGAATGGCCGCTGTGTGTCCAATTTAGTTATGATTTCATGACATATGCGTCCTTGTCTGCCTGTCATGACAGCCGTTGAAGCGCATGGGCTATTTCAATTACTCAGGATTTTGGAATCGTTCCCATGTGTATTTTTCAGTTCATGTCCACCCCTACGCTTGCTCTAGAGCCTTGTCGCACCAGCACTCTGGCGTTTATTGATTCGGGGCTAAAGGACTACCGGAAATTGATTGAAGGCTTAGAGCCGGGTGTTCGGGCGATCGTGCTCCAGGGCGACGGGGTTGAACAGATCACGAGTACTTTGCTCACAAACACCTGCTTAGAAAGCGTTCATCTTCTGGCCTCGGGCTCACCGGGATGCATTAGGCTGGGCAAGACCTTGCTCCATGTTGCCACGATCGATCGCTATGCCCAGGATCTGCAGGTTTGGTTTTTTCTTTCGCAGCTTTGCGATCGCCATCCCTCCCTCCACCTCTATGGCAGCAACATCGCCACCGGCGAACAGGGTAAAGCTTTCCTCACACGGCTGCATTTTCTCACTGGCGCAGGTATTTTGGCTTCCTCCTCCCACACCGGCAGTGGCTCCATGGGAGGAAATTGGGATCTCGAACAGCAAATTGGCCCAGCCAGTCGCCGCAATATCCTCAAACCCGAGGTGATGGCAAGCTATCGCGGCTTGCTCTGAGCCCATCGACTGGGATCCCCTTAGCCGATACAAACCCACCCCAAGACAAAGGAGCGCCCCGTGTGGAAGCGCTCCCGATGTTTCAAGCAAATTTTGAAAGTTTTATCTGAAAACTAATCTTCGTATCGAGGTCTCGATCGCAGCCAAAACACGGATCCTCAAAATACAAATGCTCTAAACGCAAACATATTAGATGCAGACGCCGTAGAAGCAGATTCTGAAGTGCTGTGGCTTACATCGCAGAGCCGACGCCCCCATAGGAACCATAAAAGAACAGACCAACCACCACTAGAACACCTGTCCCAGCCACTGTGGCCACAATCCACAAAGGAATTCTTCCGCCTCCAGACACAGCCGTCCCTCCTGAAATAAATAAGGGTTTGTAACCAACAATCGCTCAGCAAAACGCTCGGCAAGCCCTAGTTAAAAAAGTAGCTAGAGAACAAAATACCGAGCACAAAAATCAGCAGCAAACCCAAGTAAAGGGAAGTGCGGTTCAGCTCTACGGGTTGCTTGTTGGGGTTGAAATTTCGATCTTTTGCCATGGTCGAGATCTACCGTTGGATAAATTGCATAGCGGCGATCGCACCCAGGAAAAAAACACTAGGTACGCCCAAAGTGTGCACTGCAAGCCAGCGCACCGTAAAAATGGGATAGGAAATTGGGTCGTTCGGATTGTTCGCAGTCATGTCAAAGGTCCAAATTCAAAGACGATCTTGCTGAAGCAGAAACGAGCAAGGGCCGGGCAGATCTCAATTGTTTGAGCGACTGAAGGGTTAACCCATAAAAAAGTCAACCGCTCCACAGCCAAACAAGCCTGGCTACTTCGTATTCACGAAGTTATCGATCTGACTCTTAGCACCTGCGCGCTCAGAGACAATCGGTGCTTGAACTCGCTCTTGAGTGTAGTACTGATCCGGGCGGGGAGTACCAAAGGCGTCATACGCTAGGCCAGTTTGCACAAACAACCAGCCTGCAATGAACAGCGCGGGAATCGTGATGCTGTGAATAATCCAGTACCGAATACTGGTAATAATGTCGCCGAAGGGGCGCTCACCGGTTGAGCCACCAGCCATAAATTGACTCTCCTGATCCGACAGTTAGCTTTCCTTTATCTTATCTGAGAGTGCGAATCCATGGATCACCGATCTCTCTAGATCCCCGCTTCAGATCCCCACTTCGGGTTTTGGCCCAGAGCCTCAGGCCGGAGCCGCCGCCGCCGCATAGCGCAGCAGCACGCCATTTTGGCCCAAAACAAAGCCTTTGTTGTTTGTAGAGAAGATCACCCGGTAAAGGTTGGACGGTAAATCTTCGACATCTCGATCCTTGCTCCAGGTGAGGCCGCCGTCTTCGCTGACCAGCAAATTACCGCTGCCGCCGGTCACCCAAATTTCCTTCTCGGTGCGGTAGGTCAGATCCAGTAGGCCCCAGCTGGTGGCAAACTCTGGATTAACACCGTCCAGCCAGGATTCTGGGTCACTCGGGTCTTGGGTGAACTGAATCAGGCCACCGCGTGCCAGCATCCACAGCCGTCCATCTGGGCCAAACCCCATGTTTTGCAAACGTCGAGATGATGTTCGCTGGTGAGGTGTCCAAATCTGTTCACCGGGGCTCCAGGTGGAGTAAAAATTGCCTCTTGCCGATACGGAAACGTAGCGACCGTCGTTGGAGCGGGCCAGGTTCCGCACCGAACCTGCTGCATCTTGTACCAGCGCCTGCCAGTTACGACCATCGTTCTCGGTGCGATAGATCGCCGCGACATCCGTTGCCATTTCGGCAGAATGGTTGCCCAGAGCCGTTACGAGCAGCGGCGCACCGGGTAGCTTCTCGCTGAGGGGAATGCGGTTCCAGGATTTGCCACCGTCTTCGGTGTGAAGCATGACCGAGGGTTGCCCCACAACCCAACCTTCGTCACCGACAAAGCTGACGGAGGAAAAGCGGTAGTGGGTGGGTTCATCGAGGGCGATTTCGCGGGACTCCCAGGTGGTGCCGCCGTCAAAGGTTTCGAGCAGGGTTTCCTCGGTACCCACGACCCAGCCGTGGTTAGGGTCTGAGGTGAAGCCAATGTCCAGAACCGTTGCCCCCACCGGTAGGGCAACTTGTTCCCAGGGGTTGTAGGGCAGTTCGGAGAGGAAAACGCCGCCCGAGCAGCTGCTGCACAGGAGCACGAGGGGCAATATTAAGCTCCAGCGAAGCGATCGCCCCTCACCCAGCTGGCGACCCCAGCGAGAACCTAGAGCCCAAGCAAAATTCCAAAAACGACTAAAGCTGACCATAGATATCTCTTGGTATTTCTATCTGCATCTTGAACCGGACGTTCTTTTGAACCGGAGTTCTTGTGGGCTGAACACTCTCTCAAGCCGGAAAAACTCCAGCCTAGCGATTATCCCAAACCGTAAAGGCTGAGAAAAAACAGGAATGCCACCCCGAGTGCCCCAAAGATGAGAATATTTTTCTGACCTGGGGTCAGAACATTCACGCCAAAGCCATAGCCGAGGTTTTCCTCAAAGCCAGATGCCTTGCCCTTGGGGCCAACGTTGGTAAATTGGGTTTTGGGCGCTCGACACACGGGACACAGCCACTGGGCATCGAGGTCTGCAAACGGGGTGTTCGCTGCAACCGCGCGGCGATCGTCACCCTTGAGGGGCTCATAGACATAGCCGCAGGAGCGGCATTCATAGCGATCCTCGCGGAGATCGGGAAGCGGTGCCTCGGGTTTTGGGCGATCGTCCTGGGGGGATTCGCTCGGGTGGGTGCTCATGGCGGTGACGACCTAATCGGCAAACGGGGTATCGATCAGCAAACTTCATAAACTGTAACAGATTTAAGGTCAGGCTTTTTGGAATAGATTGCAGTGCAGATTTTACGGTGAGAATTGCGATAAAAATTGCGATGACAATTGCGGTGTTAATCAAAGCTTGATGGCACAATAGAACGGAGCAACAACGTCAATGCTCTCACTGTGGGCTTGCCCGCGCCCGTGCTTGCACGTTTGCACACCCGCCCTTGGCCACCATTCCAACCCTGGCCACGGTTAACACATAGTAGGAAGAAAGCCCTGTGTTTGTTTTGAGTGGATACGAGTATCTGCTGGGATTCATGCTCGTCAGTAGCTTGGTTCCCATTTTGGCCCTAACGGCTTCGCGCTTGGTGCGCCCGAGCCGTCGGGGCCCCGAGCGCCGCACAACCTACGAATCGGGTATGGAACCCATTGGCGGTGCCTGGATTCAGTTCAATATTCGCTACTACATGTTTGCGCTGGTCTTCGTAATTTTTGATGTGGAGACGGTTTTTCTCTACCCCTGGGCGGTGGCGTTCAGTCGGTTGGGGATTCTAGCTTTTATTGAAGCCTTGATTTTTATCTCAATTCTGGTGATTGGTCTTGCCTACGCTTGGAGAAAAGGAGCTCTGGAATGGTCATGAAGCAAATTCTGAATCTGGGCGACGGGGTTGTGGGCGATCAAGACTATGAGCAGTGGCAGCGCGATCGCCTCATTAACCCGGTCAAGCAACCCGAAATTACTCAAGAACTCTCTGAAAACATCATCTTGACGTCGTTAGATGATTTGCATAACTGGGCTCGACTCTCGAGCTTGTGGCCTTTGCTGTACGGCACGGCCTGCTGTTTCATTGAGTTTGCAGCCCTTTTGGGTTCGCGATTTGATTTCGATCGCTTTGGCCTCGTGCCTCGGTCGAGTCCACGCCAAGCGGACTTGCTGATTGTGGCGGGCACCGTCACCATGAAAATGGCCCCAGCGGTGGTTCGTCTCTACGAGCAGATGCCGGAGCCCAAATATGTAATCGCCATGGGAGCCTGCACGATTACAGGCGGTATGTTCAGTGCCGACTCGCCCACAACGGTGCGCGGCGTGGATAAGCTGTTCCCGGTAGATCTCTATATTCCAGGTTGCCCGCCCCGCCCGGAGGCAATTTTTGATGCGGTGATTAAGCTACGCAAGAAGGTGGCGAATGAGACCTTGCAAGAGCGCGATCGCCAGGAGCAGACCAACCGCTACTACAGCACCACCCATCAGATGAAACCGGTACCCGCCATCCTCGATGGCAACTATCTCAACACCGGCAAGCGCGAAGCCCCACCCAAGGAACTCGCCGAAGCCATGGGTGTGCCGGTGCCCCCAGCGCTGAAGGCATCCCAAACCCAGAAAGCAGCGCAACAGGAGAAGATGGAACGTGGCTGAAGCAGAGCAACCAACGGCTATCGTCGAAGCCGGAAAAACCTCCCAGTGGCTTACGAGCAACGGTTTCGATCACGAATCTCTCACCTTGGATCATCTCGGAGTTGAAGTGATTAAGGTCGAGCCAGATTTTTTGGCACCGCTATGTACGGCCCTCTATGCCAACGGGTTTAACTACCTACAATGTCAAGGTGCCTACGACGAAGGCCCTGGCAAACCTCTGGTGAGTTTCTATCACCTGATCAAGCTCAAGAGCAATGCCGACAAACCTGAAGAGGTTCGAGTCAAGGTGTTTTTGCCCCGCGAAAACCCTAAGGTAGATTCGGTTTACTGGATTTGGAAAGGCGCAGACTGGCAAGAGCGCGAATGCTATGATATGTACGGCATTGAATACGAAGGCCACCCCAATCTCAAGCGCATTTTGATGCCTGAGGACTGGGTCGGCTGGCCCTTGCGTAAGGATTACATCTCGCCAGATTTTTACGAACTTCAAGATGCTTATTAGACCGCCTCAAGAGTAGGCAGGCTCGAGGGAAAAATCCTCCGACGGATTTGCAGGCGAAGAGGAGCGTTGTTAGACAACGCTCCTTCATTTTTGCGCGATATTAGCGGGCACAACGTTGCTAGGTAGATAATTGCACAACGGGTTTTGGCTTACTGCAGCATTCTTAATTTACGGCCATCTACTTAATGCCTACGGCAACGGCGCAAATCGATAGCCACCGGGGCCTTCTCCGGTTTGGACATCGACGAGCTGAACTATGCCACTGCGATCGCCCGACGGCAAAAACCGAATCGCCCCCGATGCCCCGCTCGTCTGAAAATTCGGATCCGCAAGCGACTGCTGGACACCCTCGCGACTGGGATTGGTACGCAGGGCTTGGGCGACCGCCTGCACCGCGTCGTAGCTGAGCGCCGTACGCCAGTTGACCGTGGCATACCAGAGATCGCGCGATCGCTTCGAAAAGCTCGGGTCTGGCGACGCGTCGATGTGCCAGGGAATCGCAACCACTGTGCCTTCGGCAAACGCACCGCCGACCTCCAGCGTTTTTGGACTATAGACATCGTCCCCCGCCACCACCGGCAGCTGCTTTTGATTCGCCGAAAGCACCTGCAAAGCCTTATCAAGCGTGCTGCTGTTGGGCAAGATGACGACAACATCTGCCCCCTGCTGTTGGGCGGCTTGCAGCGACTGGCTAGAACTAAAACCGCTCTGAGACAAGTCAGTTTCACTAACAACTTGTCCACCACCGAGGGAGAACGCCGTGCTAAATTCACCCTTGAGCGATTGGCTATAGGCGCTTTGGGAACTGAAGTAAACCACGGCCTTTTTCTTGCCAATTTTGTTCAGCGCGTATTCTGCCAAGGCCCGAGCTGCGATGTAGTCACTGGGAACCGTCCGAAAAAAATAGGGACTCGCATCGCTCAGGGCCACTGAGGTGCTGACGGGGGAAATTGTTGCGAGTTTGCCAGTTTTATAGAGGTCGAGGGTGGCGAGCGAAACACCACTGGAATAGGGGCCAACCACAGCAACCACAGATTTGTTTTTGCTAAAGGCTTGGGCCACGATTTTGGCGGTTTCTGGATCGTCCGCATCATCCGCCAATAGGACAAACAATTTCTGCCCGTTGATGCCTCCAGATCGATTGATTTCATCTTGGGCCTGGGCGATGCCTCGCATCATTTCTAGGGCAGCATTTTCATCGGCGGCGATCGGTAAAGATGCACCCACAACAATTCTATTCCCTTCTGCGGCCAAGGCATTGTTCTTAAAAATCAGGGCTTCTGGATCATTGCGCTTGCCCTTGAGTGAGGCCTCAAACTGTTGGGCCGCTTCGGTGTAGTTTCTGTCGGCAAAGGCCGCGATCGCCGCCTGCTTTTGAGGGGTGGAAAGACTTGAAATCAGGCTAGAACTGCCATCGCTGCTGGCACCCGTGCCTGCACGAGTTTGTCCAGCCTTGCCACCCGTCTCAACTTTCGAGCCAGGATTGCCGAAAACGCCAAACTGTTTGGCCAAAAACCAAGCCCCCCCTCCTAAGAGCCCCAGGGTGACCAGGAGGGCCAAAATCAGAGCCGGTGTGTCGTTTTTCTGTGCCATGGTCTTTTCCCCTGTCAGCAAACGGTCTGGAATGGTCTGTGGGATTGTCCGCAATCTGACTTGAGTTTATCCAGGTGTGGGTAGATTGTCGTCAGCTTGTCTCGTCGTCAGCTCGTCTTGTCGTCAATTTGCATTTGCAAATCGTAGGTCATTTCGGCGATGCCTTGGGCAGCCACTGCGTTCTGGGATCCCCCACCCTGAGGCCGGAACCCACCACTCACCGCCGCGCCATAGGCCGGATCCACCGTTGCCACCAGCGCCACATGACCCACTGCTACCGCCAGCCCATGGGTGGGGTCGTAGCCCCGCCAGCCCGCTCCCGGTAGATAGATCTCTGCCCAGGCGTGGAGGTGCCTGTGCTCCGTATCCGGGTCGCCCGCCTGGTAGCCACTCACAAAGCGGGCCGCCAATCCCACCGCCCGACACACGGCCATAAACAAGACAGCCACGTCTCGGCAGGAACCCGACTTTTTGCGCCAGGTGACGCCGGGGGGCCAAGGCGCACCGGTCTCGCGCAGCTGGTAGCCGCACTCGGCATAGAGGGTTTGGTTGAGCTGGGCGAGGAAGTTGAGGACGTTGTGGTCGGTGGCGATCGCCAAATCCTGCCCCAGTCTGACCGCCTCCGGATCGAGCGGGCCATCGAGATAGGGGGAAAGCTGCGATCGCAACGAACTCGGATAATCCAGCGGCAACTGCGTCGCCCAAGGCTCCAGCAAAATGCGAAGGGGTTGTCCCGTAGCGTCTCCACTTGACTTGTTGCCGTAATCACGAGCTGAGCCGTCGGCGCATCAAACGTCAGCTGAATCAAGGCATTGCCTTCTAAATCAACGCAGTTGGTCCGGTGCTGAGGTGGCGGCGAAACCTCTAGCGACGACTGCACTAGACGCTGGTTCAGATCGCAGCGCGGCCTAAGACGAACCCAGTGGGGCAACAGACACACCGGCTCGCTGTAGCGATAGATCAGTTGGTGGCAAATTGAAAAGTGCATAGGATCAAGCCGGGGAATCCATCAAAAAGAAGGTGTCAAACAGATGGTGGCCGATCTCATTGACCTGAATCTGAACGTCGTTAAGAAACTCATGCAGTCCGCGATCGATAATTTCCTCGATCGTGATGTAATCTAGCTCAGCACAGAGCTTGCCCAAGGATCGCTCGGCTGGGTTGCGCCAGGTGCGGAGGGGCGTACCGGTGATCTGGTGCAGACAGCCCTGGGCCTGGAGTAAGCAGCTGCGAATCGCACGGGGAAAGTCAGGGTCGAGCATCAAAAACTCCGCCACCCCACTGGGGCTAATGCGATGGTCTCCCTGGTGTTTGCGATACATTTCGTAGGCGCTGGCCGATTTCAGCAGGGCCATCCACTGAATTTCATCCATCGCCGTACCCACGGTATCAACCGAAGGTAGCAAAATAAAATATTTCACGTCCAAAATGCGCGACGTTTTGTCAGCTCGCTCTAAGAGCCGCCCCACCTGGCCAAAGTGCCAGCCCTCGCCGTGGCTCATGGTGCTGTCCATGATGCCCTCAAACAAATGACTAGCCTGTTTCACAGCGTCAAAGAAGTTAGAAGAGCGTAGCAGCGAATCCAGCGGCTGCTTCGACGCCTCCCGCACCATCATGTAAAACTCATTCACCTGCTCCCACATTTCAGACGAAATGATCTCTCGCACCGAGCGGGCATTGTCTCGCGCCGAGAGCAAGCAGGAGAAAATTGAGCTACGATAGCCGGGATCAAAGGTCAGAAAATGCAACACCGTCTCGGCGTCGAACTGGCCGTAGCGCTTTTGGAAAATCTCCATGTCGCCAGTGGTTTCGAGAATCGGTTTCCACTGCTGCTCCGATCCGGGGGGAGAGTCCAGCAATAGATTGAGGTTGACATCGATAAAGCGAGCCACGTTTTCGGCCCGTTCGACGTAGCGATTGAGCCAATAGATAGAATCGGCAACACGGCTGAGCATAGTCTCGTAAGGGTGGGGAAATAGGTGGCAATATGGACAAGCAGGCGGGGAAGCTCTGGGCGATCGCGGTTGCTCAGGAAGCTGGGTTTAGGACTAGCGTATCCAAGGATAGACCTGCGAACAGGTTGTTTTGCTACGAAACGCTCGAGTCCTTGACATGTCTTGATGTTTATCTTGAGATTGGGCCGTTTTAGATTGGGCCGTCTTAGATTGGGTCGCTTTGGATTGGGTCGCTTTATTTCGTCGCCACAGTTCGTCGTCACCTATGAATGTCTTTCCCGCTGCATTTTTCGCTGCAAAGCAGCCACTGGCACTGATTGTCTTTAATCCCAACGCAGGACAGGCAGAAGCGCTGCAACCCGAATTGGAAGCAGCGGCCTCCCTCTGGCGTGAGGCCGGATGGCAGGTGAATCTACGTCCAACGCGCCGCGCGGGGGATGCTACGGTGTTAGCCCAAGAGGCGGCGGCGGCAGGCTACGACTTCGTGGCGGCAGCGGGGGGAGACGGCACGGTGAATGAAGTGGTCAATGGCCTAGTGGGAACCCAGACGGCACTGGCGGTGTTGCCCTGCGGCACGGTGAATATTTGGGCACGGGAGATGGGGCTGTCGATGGAGATTCCGGCGGCAGCAGCAGCATTTATCGCGGCTGAGCGGCGGCAGGTGGATGTGGGGATCTGTCGAGTCTTGAGGAAGGATGCGGCTACCGGGAATACAGCGGAGGTCAAGGATACAGATGTCAAAAATACAGATGTCAAAAATACAAAAAATACAAAGGACGGAAAGAAAAAAAGAATAAATGGGTGACGGATGAAACAGTAGGCGATCGCCATTTCCTTCTCATGGCCAGCGCAGGGTTCGACGCAGCGGTAACAGCGGAGGTGAATTTGGGTGAAAAGCGGCGGTTTGGGGCGATCGCCTACCTCAAAAGCGCCCTTCAGCTGGCTTGGCGCTACCAAGGCACCAAAATCCACCTGCGCATCGACGGCAAACGTATTCGGGGGCGCGTGCTCATGGTCATCATTGGCAACAGCCAGCTCTATGGTGGTGTCGTCAAGTTCACCGCCCACGCCCTCGTAGACGACGGCTTTTTGGATGTGTGCGTGATTCGAGGGCGCAGCCTGGTCATGGATGCTCCGTCACGACTCCTATCCGTGTTTACCCGGTTTTATAACCGCGATCCCCAGGTGCGCTACTACCGAGCTAAGCAAGTAGAGATTCGTGGCAAGAAGAAAAAGAAACGCCTCCCCGTCCAGGTCGATGGTGATTACCTCGGGCAGACCCCGATGGGCTTTGAAATCATCGAAAAAGGACTGTGGGTATTGGTTCCGACCGAAAGTCGCGCCTTCGGGGGGACTGTGGCAAATCGTAGCCTCTGGTCTGAATTTAATCCCGATGCCGCCCGCTCCACCGCACCCAATCCTGCCGCACCCGCTCGCAGCCCCGAGGTCGTCTGAAGGTTGACCCAAGCAAAAGACCATCTAACAAAAACCCTAATTTCTAGGGGGGATTTGAGCCTCGTCTGGGAGTTGCCCCGACTCCCTGGGTAACTTATTCGTATCTGCGAAATTCTGCGAAATCGATTATTTCGTCTACTCCAGTAAATCAGGGCGTCACCATGGCAGGTCCCGCGCAACTTCCCGCGCAGTTCAGTGCGTTTCCCATCGTTCAGACGCTGGTGCGACAGATTCAGCGCGCCGCTGAATCGAATCTCACGGGCAGCCTCAATTTCGACACCGTTCATGTGCCCAGGATGCGCCTGTATTTTGTCATGGGTCGCCTGGTCTGGGCTGGCGGTGGGCTCCATCGCCTCAGGCGCTGGCGTCGCTTGCTCAATCAGCATTGCCCCGAAACAGCTTGCAAGCTCGAGGCTCTGGCCGCAACCCGCGATGCGCCCCAGTCGGAATACGAAGTGCTGCGGCGATTGGTTCAATCGGGCCACATCAGCCGAGAGGTTGCCCGCAATATTATTCGCACCAACCTCGTCGAAGTTCTGTTTGACGTGATCCAAGCCTCTAAGCTGCTCGAAAAATTTAGCTGTAACAAAACCAACTTTGCCGAACTGAGGGATCCGATTACGCTCATTTCTCTTGAGGAACTAATCAACGCAGTTGAAGCCCAGTGGTGTAGTTGGTGCGAAGCCAACCTTGCTCCCTACTCTCCCAACTTGGCCCCGGCGCTGACCCAGCCCGAAAGCCTTCGGGGCCAGGTCGCACCCCAGACTTACGACCGATTGGTGCAGATGCTCCAGGGCCAGCTTTCGATGCGAGAGCTCGCGGTGTTGGTGCAGTGGGATCTCAACCGCTTTGGCCAGTCGATGATTGCCTACGAGCAGCAGGGGATTGTCCAACTGAGAATCACGCCAGATCTGATCTTGGCGTCCCACACCGGGCACAAGGCCCATGAGCCGGAAAAACAGCTGGCGGCCCAGCGTCCAGTGGTCAAACCTCGGGCGGGCCAGTGTCTGCAGCCCAGGCACCTGACACCAAAATATCCTCAGGGGAGGGCAACAGTGGCCCCCTCTCCCAGGCCAAACCTTTGGTGATGTGCGTGGACGATAGCCCCAGTATTTGCAGCAAGATGAAGCGAATTTTGGAAGGGGCGGGCTACCGCTTTATCGCGGTGTCTGACCCGATTCAGGCATTGCCCCTGATGTCGGAGAAAAAGCCTGAGCTGCTCTTGATTGATTTGGTTATGCCGGTGATTGGGGGCTATGAGCTGACGAGCCAGATTCGTCGTATTCCGGCCTTTCAGCACACGCCACTGATTATTTTTAGTGGGAATATGCTCGATCGCATTCGCGCCAAGCTGGCGGGGGCGAATGATACGCTCTCGAAGCTGGTCTCGGCGGAGGAAATCCTGGCTATGGTGGAACGGTGGCTGCCGGTGTCAACCAGTGTCTAAGAACGAGGATTTAATCAACCGAAATCAACCCAAATCAACCGAAATCTACCAAAATTATTTCCAAGCCCTCGCAGGGGTCGGTATTCTCTACCCTCAGACACCTTGATATGCATCATAGACCCGGCATTGGGCGCGGTATTCCCGACCCTCAGACGCCTTGGTATGCATCATAGACCCGGAATTGGGCGCGGAATTCGCGCCCCTACCATTCGGCCTAATTAAATCCACATTAAATCCATGAGCCTGAGGATCTGAATTCTAGAACCTGAATTCGGTGATTATTGGAGGAAAATTACGCGGGCATCGAGACCCTTACTGCGTAAATAGCGCTCCTCGGCTTCGGCTTCAGCTCGGGTGGCAAAGGCTCCGGCGCGGACGTAGGATCCACGCCTGGGGTCTTTGTTGGCAAAAGCTCCGGGTACTACGGCTTGAACCTTGCGGAGGGTGCGATCGCTCTCCCCAGGAACGGCAATCACGTAGGGATATCGGCTGTCCGCCTGGGCACCTTGCCCACCCACTCCTGACCAGCTCTGGGCCGACTGTACTTGAGGTCTGTTGACAAGGTTTTCTCCTGGAGCCCCAGCCCGACGCTCCCAGGCATCCAGAGGAATTGCCACCTGTGGCCCCTCTAGGCCGGGTACAGGGGCGGGGAGAGTCGTGGTTAATTCTCCCAGGGAGATTCGCCGATCGGGGCTGCGCTGGCGATCGAAGACTCGGGTGACCTGCTCTAGGGTGCTGGCGGTCATTCGGCTATCCGCCCTTAGGTCATAATCGCGCTGGAAGCGTTCGAGGGCGTTAGCGGTCTGGGGACCCAAGACGCCGTCTGGCTCGCCGGGGTCGTAGCCTAGGGCAAGCAGGCGATCTTGGAGGATTTGAATTTCACGATCGTTCATGGCGCGATCGTTCAGGACGCGATCGTTCAGGACGCGATCGCCCTCGACACCGTTATCCAGCCACAGATCTGCTAAATCTCCCCCCCGGCCCAACAGATTCAATGCCGCAAGCGTCTCTGGCCCAGCCACACCATCTTGAAACAAACCGCGAGCCGCCTGAAACTGCAGCACCGCCGCTTCAGTTTGCTCGCCATAGCTGGGCCTGCGGGCGTGGATGCACTCCAGAAACCCAGCACGATCAGCTGTTGTTGGAGAGCCTCGACGTCGCGGTTGGTTTGACCGAGGCTGAGCAGCCCCTCAGCCTGGGCCTGAACCGATTGGGGCAGCAGCAGCAAAACCCCGCTTCCCCCCAGCACAGCGGCAAGGGCTGAAGCAACCAGGCGAGCAGGCCAGCGGCGGACAGGCTGCGAGCGGCGTAAGTGGCACAAACAGAGGTAAGACAGAAAATCCATAGGGATCAAAAATCAATAAACGACTGGACAAAAGCGCCTAGATCACGCCCGGTGCGTGCTTTCTTTCATTTTCCGCATCCCATTTTATTTTATAGGCTGATTATTCCCAAATCTAGGCGGGAGTCTGGGCACCCGTTCTCCCACCGCTCGCCCAACAGCATTGATCAGACCCAGGAGCCCCAGATATCCTCCCGAAATCTTCCTACCAGGTTCAAGTCTTACAAATCTTTATATGTACTCGCTTGAGGCGGAGGCTATTCTGAGGGAAGTTTGAAAACAGGTATACCTGCCTCTTGGCCGGGGTTTAGTGTTTAGCGTTGATCCAGGTTCATTTCTGCTCGTCGCCGATCTGCCCCAAATTGACCATCGTTAAGCCAGGTTAGGAGGTGCTCCATTGTGATATCGAAGGAGATTTTTTATGGTTGATCGCGGCGCAAAAGTTCGGATCCTACGTCCGGAAGCTTACTGGTTCCGGGAAGTGGGTACGGTCGCCTCCGTGGATAAAAGCGGTATCAAGTATCCCGTGGTTGTGCGCTTTGACAAGGTGAACTACGCCGGTGTCAACACCAACAATTACGCGGAAAGCGAACTCGAGGTCGTGGAAGCTGCCCCGAAAAAGGCTTAGGCCATTCGTCAACCGATTCTGCCAGGGCATCACCCTGGCATAGCTTCGAGTCTACGGTCTAAGGCTGGCAATAGCTTCGGGTCGCCAAAAACCCAACCGAAACGTCATTCAGACTTTGCTCGGTTGGGTTTTTCAGTGCTGCTCTTCAGTCTCAATTTTCGATGGCGATCGCCATTTTACACACCCACTTTCCCCCGATTTGCTCAATACAAACGTCACCAACCCAGTGCGTTGCGGACAAAGCGTCACAAAAGGCTAGCGCGATGGTTACGCTCATGCTAATGTTGGCGGTGGCTTGAGAGTGGCTGACTGAGTCAATTGTTGTAAAGGCGCAGGTTGCGAAGGTGCAATGGCGGGAAAAAAACGGCACCGACTGAAGTGCGGCGATCAGAAGCCAACGAACAGTTAGTAAGACATGATTCAGCCGAGCATGGTTGGTCAGGCATAATCGCTCAAACAGGATTAGTCAGACAAGATTATTCGAATCAGGCTTACTTAAACAAGAATCACTGGAACAAGCATCACTGGAACAGGGTTCCCTTGGACGGCGTGAAAAAATACTTCCAACTCAATCGTTTTTTTGGATCCAGGTTTTAAGCTCGGAGTCCGGATTGGGCTGCGGTTCGAACCATTTCTTGTCTCTAAGTTCCAAGGCCAGCTCTGTGCATGGTTCCGTGAATCACACGTCCGTGACGCATATGTTTGATTCGATCGTTTGTTTCACGCGTTTGATTCACGTCTCAATCTAGGTTTTCAATCAACATCGGGAGGATGGTCTGTGTCTGTACGTCTTTATGTCGGCAATTTGGATAAGGAAACGATCCGCGAAGAATTTGAGGCGGTTTTTGCAGAGGCAGGTGATTCAGTCTCCACCAAGCTCGTGACCGATCGCAAAACCGGAAAATGCCGAGGGTTTGGCTTTGTCACCGTGGCCACCGATGAAGAAGCGGACGCTGTGATCGAGAAATATAACGGTCAGGCCTTCAAGGACAGCGAAATCAAGATTGAGAAGGCGTTGCCACGCGCCAAAGGCAAAGACGACGAAAAAGATGGCGAAGCGGGTGGCGTTGCTCGTCCCCAAGCGGGAGTGGGTGGTGGCAAAAAGCCAGCTCGCGCCTCAGCTGGGGCGCGAGTGGCGTCTTCGTCGAGTGGCACCGAGAGTTTTCAACCCGATCCGCGCTGGGCGGGCGACCTCGCCAAGCTGAAGGAAATGCTAGCCTCGCAAAACTCTTAGGAGCAGCCGAAAGAACACCGTTTCCCCCTGTCGAATCCTCGGTCGAATGACGGGTTAACTTGGTCCAAACAAAAGCCCCGGAGCTAAGGCTCTAGGGCTTTTGCGATCCGGCATTACTCCGGTAGATCAGGAAACATTGGCCCGGAACCAGGCGGAGGGCAAGCAGACGATTTTACGCGCATTGGAGACGTAAGCCCGCTGGGTAAAGACGTCATACTGGTTGTCTTCAATCGCGTCCAAAATTTTGCTATAAACCAACAGTGACGACCATACGGGCCAGCGTGCATTGCGGCTGAGCGCTTGGATGCCGATCTCGGCTTGGGCGTAGTACTTACGGGCGCGCTGGATTTGGAACTTCATTAGCGATCGCACCGGTCATCCACCACTCCGTTGAGCAAATCGGCTTCGGTGTAGTCAAACATCGCCAAATCCTCCAAGGGCAGATAAATCCGGCCTCGCTGGGCATCCTCACCCACATCACGCAAAATATTGGTGAGCTGATTGGCAATGCCGAGGGCGATCGCTTCATCCATCGGTGCATCCTGAGGCCCCGCATCCCATGGAGCCCGAGCCGGGGTCTCCACCCCCATGACCACCGTAGACATCAGCCCCACCGTTCCGGCGACCCGATAACAATAGAGCAGCAAGTCATCGAAGGCCTGGTAGCGATCGCACACCAAATCCATCCGCTGGCCCGCAATCATGTCCCGAAACGGCTGAATATCAAGCGGAAAGCGCTCCAGGGTATCTACCAGCGCCACGTCCTCATCGTCCACGGCAATCCCGGCAAAGTTGGACTCCAGTTGACGCTCCCACTTGTCCAGCGTCTCCTTAGTCGTAAACTTTGCGGCGGGGCCGTCCACCAATTCATCGGTGCGACGACACCAAACATAAATAGCCCAGATGGCCCGTCGCTTTTCCTCTGGCATCAGGAGCGTCGCCAGGTAAAACGACTTGGAATACTGAGCAGTAACCTGACGACAGGCTTCGTAAGCCTCATCGAGCGAGGCTAACATTGACATGCGTGGCGTTTCAGTCAGTTGAAGCATTCGAGACAGACGATGGAAAGGTTACTGTTCCAAGCTGCGTCACGAGAACCAAAGGGATCTCGCGGCGTCAACACCGACGAAGAAAACAGCATTTGGCGATCGCGTGCGATGTCAGCTTACCAGAATCCCAAGCGCCTCTTGGCATCAACTCACCCAAGCCAAACCCAAACCTCGCTTTGCCCTCGGAGCAACCTCGCTAGAGCAACTTCGCGAGAGTGAATTCGCTAGAATGACTGGGCCAGAGTGACAAAAGAACAAAAAGAGGGAACCGGGCAATCCGAAAACGAAGTCGCGGGCCAGATATTTTTGGGCACAGACTACTCCGTTAACATGAGACATTACGCTAACATGAGACATTATACGTTGCATTTCGTAACACTTTACATTTTTCGCGGAAGATTTGGCGATCAAAATCGAACCTGAAATCCCCGACCTCTCTGCTTCTGAACCGATTCTCATCCCAGATGGGGATTCTCAGACTCAGATTTGGCCTCATTGCGAAACGCAATGGATGTTGTGAGGCGCGATCGGTGTTGTGAGGCAAAATCTTCTCAAGCAAAATGGTGTGGCACGAAATGTGAAATGTCGGCAGGCGTTGCTAGGGATTCCAGATGAAAATAGTTGTAATTGGCAGTGGCTTTGGCGGCTTGGCTGCAGCAAATCGCTTGCAAGCCCAGGGGCATCAAGTGGTGATGCTCGACAAGCGAGACAAGCCTGGTGGCCGGGCCTATGTCTACGAGCAAGATGGGTTTCAGTTTGACGCAGGTCCGACAATTATTACCGCCCCTTATATCATCGATGGTATTTTTGAGGCAGCGGGCAAACGCCGTCAGGACTACGTGGAACTAGTGAAGTTAGATCCGTTTTATAACATTCGATTTGAGGATGGTTCGGTTTTTCGATATGTCGATCGCGAAGAAGAGCTGATCGCCCAAATTCGGGAATTTAACCCCCAGGACGTCGAGGGTTACTACAAGCTCAAAAACAAGGCCCAGGCAACCTACGAAAAAGCCATGCCCTTGATTGACAAATCCTTCCACAAGCTCGGGGACATGCTCAAGGCTGCGCCGGACATGCTCAAGGTTGAAGCCTATCGCTCCGTCGCCGGTGTTGTGAATGACTACATTCAGGATTATCGCCTGCGCCAGGTCTTTAGCTTCCATCCGCTGTTTTTGGGCGGCCACCCGTTCAAATCTAGCGCCATGTACACGATGATCCATCGCCTAGAGCAAGAAATGGGCGTTTGGTTTGTCATGGGCGGCACCGGGGCCTTGGTGCGGGCCTTCGTCAAGCTGTTCCAAGAACAAGGCGGCGAGCTGCGTCAGAACGAAACCGTAGAACAAATCCTGATCGACGACAAAACCCGCAAGGCCCGAGGCGTACGCCTGGTCAGCGGCGAAGAAATCTTGGCCGATGCCGTGGTGTGCAACGGCGATGTGGGCAACCTGTACCTAAAAATGGTGCCCAAGCAATACCGCCGCTGGAACAGCGATTTCCGCATCAAAACCCTGAAGTTTTCGATGTCGGCCTTTGTGCTTTACCTAGGCACCAACCGCCGCTACGACAACCTTGCCCATCACGAAATTCTCATGGGGCCACGCTACAAGCCGCTGCTGGACGATATTTTTCGGCGCAAGCTACTAGCCGATGATTTTTCGCTCTACGTCCACCGGCCTACGGCCACAGATCCATCTCTAGCCCCCCCCGGCGGCGACGCGTTCTATATTCTTTCTCCGGTGCCCAACCTGCAAAAGGGAGATATCGACTGGAGTGTGAAGGCTCCCGAATATCGCAATGTGATTGTCAAATATCTTGAGGATCGCGGCTATATGCCTGATCTGTCGAAGCATATTGTCTCAGAACACCACATTGACCCAGATCATTTTTCTGGGGAACTCAACAGCTTCCGAGGCAGCGCTTTTGGTGTGGAGCCGACCCTGACCCAATCGGCCTGGTTCCGTCCGCACAACCAGAGTGAGGACATCAGCAATTTGTATCTCGTCGGCGCAGGCACTCACCCAGGTGCCGGGGTGCCGGGGGTGCTCAGCTCGGGCAAGATTGTAGCTGACATGATTGGCACAGCAGCTCAAACAGCCAGGGTTGCGCACCAGCAGCCTAGTCTCGCGGGGGCGCAGGGATAAGCCGCGCCGGTCTGGCTTCCCCATCCGCCCTCTAGAATGGGGAAGCAGGCTATAAACCCCAACATCACCCATGGACGACAACGACAAAATGGCGGTTCTCATCATTGGGATACCCGTCGCCGGGTTGATTTACTGCGGCGTTGGTATTGCGACCATGATGTCGAGCCCCTGGCTCCGTGACCATGCCCTGCTAGCTGGCGGAACCTTCACGCTGGTGCCCTTTATCAGTTTTGCGGCCCTGTGGACGCGCAGCTCAGCCCGGTTTTATCGAGACAAGGATAAAAACCAAGGCTAAACCTAAGCGATTCAACCTGAGCTACCAAACCTGGCCAAGTCAACGTTATTGAATGAACATTTCAGATCTGATCAACACCTTCGAGCGCTGGGCACCGCCCCACTGGCAAGAAAAGTGGGACAACTGTGGCTGGCAGGTCGAACCCGGCGTTCTAGACGAACCGGCTCGGATATTGGTTTGTTTGACGCCGACGCTAGCCGTGATGGCAGAAGCCCTGGCATTACGAGAACAAGGCGTGCCGGTCAACTTGATCTTTGCTCACCATCCCCTCATCTTTGGCCCGCTCAAGTCCATTCGCACAGGCGACCCCATCGGCGAGATGGTGCGCTTAGCCATCACCCATGGCATTGGTATTTACACGGCTCACACCAATTTTGATCAGGTGGCTGATGGTACCGCAGACGTGCTTGCCCGGTGCTTGGAACTGCAAGACACTGAACCCGTGGAACCCACTCAAGAGGGCTTTGGCTATGGTCGCGTGGGGCA
Source organism: Synechococcales cyanobacterium CRU_2_2 (assembly GCA_012034805.1). Lineage (GTDB taxonomy): Bacteria > Cyanobacteriota > Cyanobacteriia > PCC-9006 > JAAUQQ01 > JAAUOP01. Next base: position 29,851 of record JAAUOP010000018.1, read on the forward strand.
GTTACCTCGGTCTATTTCTCTTGAGCAGTTGTTGCAGCATGTATGCGATCGCCTCACCCCTCCCGAGCTGATCTACTCCCCCGAAGCCGACCTCACGCAAACGATCCATCGGGTGGCGGTTTTGGGTGGTTCAGGTGCAAGCTACATTGGAGCTGTGTGCCAGACCGGGGCCCAGGCCTACATTACCTCAGATTGCAAGTTTCATCAGTTCCAGGAAGCCGCGATCGCCGCCTCATCCTAATCGACGCAGGTCACTACGCTACCGAGCGCCCTGCCTGTGCCCAATTGGCCGAACGCTTTAGAAGGCAAGAAGCGGAATGGGTGAAGCTGAGCGAGCGTGACGAAGACTTTCGCCGATTTTATTCCAGCCATTGCCCATCGATCTGAACAACGTTCTAACTCACCGCTCCCATATCCACACCAGTGGGTAGGAGAGTGCGCAGCGCATCGGTACGAAAGGCAAACGATGGACGCATCATATCCAACCCCAGCGCCTCGATTGTTCTTGCGGTAGGGCCATCACCCAGACGCTTGAGTTGAACCTTGTTGCCTCGATCCACCCGGATGCGATGGTCAACCTCGACGATCGTTCTGAGAAAACGCCCCTGGTGGATTGAATAGGTAATCAAGGGTATACCTTTAGTCTGAAATGCCAGGGAACGGCGTTCGTGGACGATCGAAAACTCTTGCCCTAGTCGGGCCTCGCTACGCTCTGGCTGAAACGAGGCCTGGATTTCTGACACATACTTGGGATACCCCCACAGATCAATCCCTGCGGCACAGGCGTTTTCGGTGGTCACCGGCAGGTTGAAAACATGCATTCCAACATTTTCTACGGTGCGTGTTTTTCGCAGAACTTGCAGTTGGGAGGGAGAGGTGCCGACACGCTTGACATAGACACTCAGTCCCACTTCGTTGTAGGGGCCAATGGTGGTGTCGCGATATTCGAAGACAGCTAAAGTGACCAAAGCCTTGCCGAATAAAGCCATGGGCTCTAGAGGAATGTCGGTGAGTTGCGATCGCACCAGATCCAGATTGACGCGATAGCCCACGGCCAGCATGGAACCATCGCGATAAAGAATGGGGAGATCGCAAGGGCCAGTGGAAGTTTCCAGCTTCCTGGGTACGATATCCTGGAAGATGGCCGGAGAAATCGTGGACTGCCCAGTCTGCATTCTATGACCCTCAACCGTAATTTTATTGGCGGGCCAATTGTATCAGAATTGACGATGCTCGAGCCTCTGGCAACCCAGGAGGCTCTGGTTGGGAAAGGCTGAAAATGTTCTATTTTCGTAGCAAATTTTTCGTTTTTGACCGAATCAACCAACCTGTGTCACACTTGCCGGACGTTTGCGAGCGCAAGGGACGGGAGGGGGTAAGCGGGGCGATCGCGATGAAGACTTTCGTAAATTTCATTGCAGCCAATACTAACTTTCTATTTACGTTTTCTTAAAGTAGCTTTACTTCAAGCTAAGAAATGATAGCTCGAATTCAGACGCAATGAAGAAGAGCAAAAACCGGAACCGAGCGAAGGCCTGCGTCTCCTGCCGATGCTTAACGCAGCGATTAGATTGACGACATAGGTGCCTAGCAATGAGGCTCTTTGTTCTCCTTTCGCCCCAGTTTTCTCCTAGTTCGATTGATTTACGCTTGATGAACTTTAGGTTCCATTTGTCCGGGTGAAAGGTTCGAGTTCAAATCCTAAGCCCAAAAGTCTTCTAAGAGACTGGGTCGGCGTCATTCTAAGGTTGTGAATGTAAACCCCTAGTAAGAACCTAGCAGGAGCGTGGTAAGAAAATTTGTCCTTGTTCGTTTGCACTGGTTTAATTGATCTGAAGCACTTTATTATCACGTCCATTAGCCTCGGGCGATAAGCTCGGGGCTATTTGATGGAAAATCTTAGAAAATTTGAGGCCGATTACGGGGAAATCCCTCAGCAAAAACTCAGCAATCGAGGCTAAGATTTCCTCTAGATTAAGCATCCAGCCTGAGGGTTTTGCATGAGTTATTTGGAAGCCGTTGCCGATTTTTATGCTGAAGTAGCAGAAACGCCCGATGTTGGCCTTTGCTGCGTTCAGAGTACTCCCCTGAAAATGCCTGGCTTGCAGGTACCTGAGGCCATGCAGGCCATGAACTATGGCTGTGGCACGACGGTGCATCCCGCCGAACTCACTGGCGAGCCAACCGTGCTCTATGTGGGTGTTGGCGGGGGTCTAGAAGCCTTGCAGTTTGCCTATTTTTCCCGGTATGAAGGGGCCGTGATTGCCGTAGATCCAGTGGATTCGATGCGGGAAGCAGCGGCGCGGAATTTGGCGATCGCCGCCCAAGAAAACGACTGGTTCAAAACCCATTTCGTGGAGATCAAGTCTGGAGATGCCTTTGCGTTGCCCATGCCCGACGAATCCGTTGATGTGGTGGCCCAGAACTGCCTGTTTAATATTTTTGAACCCGAGGACTTGTCCAAGGCACTGGCTGAGGCCTTCCGCGTGCTCAAGCCGGGGGGCAGATTGGTCATGAGCGATCCGATTTCAGTTGGCCCCATGCCCGTTCACTTGCAACAGGACGATCGCCTCCGGGCCATGTGCCTGTCGGGAGCACTCACCTACGAAAAATACGTTCAGCGCATTATCCAAGGCGGGTTTGGTCAGGTCGAAATTCGGGCGAAGCGTCCCTATCGATTGCTCGATCGGATTACGTATCAATTGGATAGCCATCTCTTGCTTGAAAGCCTTGACTCGGTTTCGTTTAAGCTCCCGATTGCTGAGGACGGAGCCTGTGTGTTACCGGTAAAATGGCGGTCTATGCCGGAGCCGAGCCCTACTTTGACGACCAAGCCGGTCACATTCTCCAGCCCGGTGTGCCCTTGGCAGTGTGCGATAAAACGGCAGGCAAGCTCGATCGGTTTGATGACATCCTGGTGACTGATTCAACTTGGTACTATGACGGTGGTGGCTGTTGTTAATCCAGTGTTGATTGATGATCAGGCGATGATTCTGGGTATGGCGATCGAGGAATTCGATCGCGGGGTTGGGGAGTCGCTAGGGGATAGAATAATTCGGCAATTCGTCTCTAGGTGGGAGTCATTCTGATGAGTGCAGAATTTCGCAGGGGTGCGGGATGAGGCGGAGTTCTATGATGAATTGAATTTTCAGAATGAGGCGATCGTCGTTGAGATTTTGCGGCGATTTTAGGGGCGCAAATTCCGCGCCCTCCCGGATTCATGCCACCCGCCGATCAATCTCTGGGTATCGGGAACAACGATCGATTTGGAATGGGAGCGATCGGTGGTGCGCTGCAATATACAGGCGCGGGATACGCGCCCCCTACGGCAATTTTGAATTATGCAGGCGATTGTCCCGCATTCAAAATCAGTAATGCAGTGAGAATGAGATCTGGAACTGTTAGAGAAACGATCGTCTCTTCCCCCCGAAACGTCTCAAACTGATAAGAACCATTGTTCAAAATGCCAACCATCACCCAGCCCCGATCGCGATCGATAATCCAATACTCAGGAACCGCGATCGCCGCATACTGTTGCGGTTTCACCTCATAATCACGCTTGTAATTCTCAGAATTTTCATCCCCCGGACTCACAACCTCCATGATTAGCCGAGGTGGCGGCATATCACGAGTAATCATTGCTCGTCGATTGAGCAGTTTGAGATGAACCTCGTCCAAAAATAGAAAATCTGGAATTCGAGTCCGAGGTTGTCCAGGCACCTCCACTTCAATTTTTCCGGGTCGAAGGAGCTGCATAGGAATCCCCATCCCAAGCAACATCGCAAACATAAAATTAGCGATCGAATCATTCCCGATCGACTCAGACATAACCGGAACTAACTCCCCATCCCAATACTCAAACATTCCCTCCGGTAACTCCGAGGGATCCGCCGCAAGATAGGCCTCAAAACTAGCAAACCGAGACTTCGTAAACACCATAGAGCGATCGCCTCTACAGAATAGTGTGGCTGTACTTATTCTAGCCCAGGTTCAGGCGCAAGCATCTCAAACGTAATCAGCGATCGCAGCTGGCCCACCAAAGCCACATACCCATCCCAGTCAGCACCATTTATCGACTATACAACTGCGTCACATCCCGCAAGCGCTGAGCCAGTTCCTCGCTCAACACCGACGAATCAGGATAGCGCCAGCGCCAGTTACCCGCATTAATGCTGGGGTCATTCATACGAGCACTGTTGTCCAAGCCCAACACATCTTGCAGCTGCACCACTGCCAAATCCGCCACCGACGCAAACGCCAGCCGCAGAAATACCCAGTGGATCGCCTCAATCTGCTCCGGTGACGTGTAGCCCAGATAGCGAGCCACAAATTGCTTTTCAGGCTCACTCGTACGCTCCCACCAGCCTACGACTGTATCATTGTCGTGGGTACCGGGATAAACGGCGCAGTTGCGAACATATTGGTGGGGCAAATAGGGATTATCTGGCTCATCGCCAAAGGCAAACATGAGGATTTTCATGCCGGGGAATTGGAAGCGATCGCGCAAGGCCTCCACCTCCGACGTGATAATTCCCAAATCCTCCGCCAATACCGGCAACTCCCCGAGTCGCTGCCCTAACGTCTCAAAAAACTCAACCCCTGGTGCTTCCACCCATTCGCCATTCATTGCAGTTGCCTCACCACCTGGCACCTGCCAGTAAGCTTCGAAGGCCCGAAAATGGTCAACCCGCACGAGGTCAGCGTATTCCAGCGTTGCCCGAAAGCGCTTGACCCACCATTCAAACCCAGTCTCTTGCAGATAATCCCAGTTGTAGATTGGATTGCCCCAGAGCTGCCCCGTAGCGCTGAAATAGTCGGGTGGAACCCCCGCAATGTATTGCGAGGCGAGGGTTTCCGGCTCGAGCTTAAAGCAATCTGGATTGGCCCAGACATCAGCGCTGTTGTAGCACACATAAATGGAAATATCACCGACGATGTGAATTTCCTTTTGATTGGCGTAGGCTCGCAATGCCTTCCACTGTTCGAAGAACTTGAATTGGGTAAATTTGTGATAGTCAATCTGGGGTTTGAGGGCTTCGGTATGAGCCTGAACGGCAGCGAGTTCACGACGGGCGATCGCGCTCTCCCACTGGTTCCACGCCTTACCTCCATTGCTTTCGAGCAACGCCATAAACAAAACATAATCATCGAGCCAATAGGCTTGTTCTTGGCAAAACTGCTCGTAGTCTGAGCTAGGCTGAAATTGCTCAAAGGCTTGGTTGAGATAGCCCGTTTTAAGGGGAACGACGCGATCGAAATCGACTTGATCCGGGCGATCGCCATCTACCAACGGCTCTAGCATTGACGTTTCTAGCAGCCCCTCTGCCGCTAACATTTCCAAACTAATTAGCAGTGGATTGCCCGCAAAGGCGCTAAAGTTCATGATGTAGGGCGAATGCTCATAACCTGTGGGGCCGAGGGGCAAGATTTGCCAGAGTTTCTGACCACTGCGCACGAGGAAGTCGATGAATTGGTAGGCGGATTGACCAAGATCGCCAATGCCAAACTGACCCGGCAAGCTGGTGGGATGCAACAAAATTCCGCTGGAACGTGCAAAGGGCATAGGGGAGATGACGAGGTGGGCTGAAGCTTGGGTTCGATCACGACGGGTTTGTTACAGATCTTCTTCACCGATTTGCATTGACCCATCTTGACTAATTTTCGCATCTTTCCTTCGGTTTGGAGAAGTCCAGAGTGCTTCATGCTCTCCAGAGAACCGCCGTTCATCCGGCGGTTCATCCCGACATCCCATCTTTTTCCAGATGCGAACTGCGTCCGTCCTGGGTGTGACGCGGCCATCCCCTCAACAGCTCCAGCTCACGGCGGGCCGACTCGCTCCCAAGGTTCGAGCCCAGGCCAGACAGGCTTCTAAAGCCGCCTCTAGAAACCATGGGGAACGCCCAAGCCCAGAAAATAGGCAAACAAAAAATTTGCAATCTGAATATTGATGTCGCTCCTAGCAAACCGCTAGGCGGATTGGCGATTGGCAGATTAGGTTCGATCTCGGCTAGGGCTCGTGGTTCAGTTCTTCGGGAGTTTGGGCAAACTTTTCCGATCGCAACAACGGAAACGCAATCACATCGCGAATACTCGGCGAATCGGTCAGTAGCATCGCCAACCGATCGATACCAATGCCCAGGCCTCCCGTCGGCGGCATCCCATACTCCAGTGCTGTCAAGAAATCCTCATCCACATCATTGGCCTCATCATCACCTGCGGCCTTAGCCGCCGCTTGGGCTTCCAAGCGTTGGCGTTGGTCTACGGGGTCGGTCAACTCCGAGAAGCTGTTGGCCGTTTCACGACCCACAATGAACAGCTCAAACCGTTCGACCAGCCCCGGCTTACTGCGGTGGGGTTTGGCCAAGGGCGAAATCTCAACGGGGTAGTCAATGATAAACGTGGGTTGAATCAGGGTTTCTTCAACTTTTTGTTCGAAGGCTTCGTTGAGAATTTTGCCGATGGAAGTGAGCTCAGCAACCCCCTGAATTCCTGCAGCCGTTGCAGCGGATTTGGCTTCATCCAATGAGGTCAAAGTTGTGAAATCAACACCTGTCGCAGATTGAACCGCCTCGTGCATGGTGATGCGCTGCCAGGGGGTGTTTAGGTTGATGCGATCGCCCTGATATTCAATTTCAAGGCTACCCAGCACCGCCCGAGCCGCATCGGTGATCAACGCCTCCGTCAGCGTCATCATGTCGTCATAATCGGCGTAGGCTTGGTAAATCTCAATCGACGTAAACTCAGGATTGTGCCGGGTGGAAACGCCCTCATTCCGAAAGATTCGACCCAGCTCAAACACCTTCTCAAAACCACCCACAATCAGTCGCTTCAGGTGCAACTCCGTGGCAATGCGCAGATACATCTCCATCTCCGTGGCGTTGTGGTACGTCACAAAGGGCTTAGCGGCTGCGCCTCCGGCTTCGCTTTGCAACACGGGGGTTTCGATTTCAATGAAGCCCTGTTCGTCTAGGTAGCGGCGGATGGCAGCGGTAATTTTGGCACGGCGGCGGAAGGTGGTGCGCACTTCGGGGTTGACAATCATATCCACGTAGCGCTGGCGGTAGCGCTTTTCCACATCCGTGAGGCCATGCCATTTGTCGGGCAGGGGCAACAGGGATTTGGTCAAAAGTTGGTATTCGGCCACGCTGACGGACAGCTCGCCTTTATCGGTGCGACGAATGCTACCTCGCACCCCGATGAAATCGCCTGCGTCGGTGAGGGTTTTGAGATGTTCAAAGATCAACGGGTCGGCTTCGCCCCCATGGGCTTCGATCTTTTTCTTGTCCAGAAAAAGCTGAATCTGGCCAGTTTCGTCCTGGAGTGTGAAAAATGCCAGCTTGCCAAAGACCCGGCGGTTCATGATCCGACCGGCGATCGCCACCCCCACCTCGACTTCCGCTCCATTCTCCAGCGCTGCATATTTCTCCTGGAGCAGCGCGGCTGTCGTCGTCGATTCCCAACGGTAGGCGTAGGGATTTTGGCCAAGCTGACGCCATTGTTCAGCTTTTTCGAGGCGGGTATCGCGCAGGTCGGACATGGTGAACGCTGGGGGTTGGGATAAAACGTGAGAGATAAAATGCCAGAGCCAAAATGCCAAAGACAAAACGCCAGGGACAAAATGCCAGAGACAAAACGCGATCGAACACCCATTTGGCCGCCGCAGGGCCGCGTCATTGGGCACACAGGCTTGGCACAGAGACTAAGATTAGCGCAATCAGAGGCCAAGTGTTCGAGTCAGATTTTTGGGATGCGATCCCGCGGATCTTGGCGGAGCCCATCGCCCTATGACCGCCATGACCCCAAGCACAAAAGCAAAGCCCTTAAAATAGAATTCACTAGCGGATTCAGAGAGATCTGGACTCAACCCGCGTCACCCCCTTGGAGCTAGAACAAAAGCCCATGGTTGCCACACCCCCCGCTCGCCCGCTTGCCCTCGCTCAACCCCAAATCGCTTGGGAAAAGCTGCCGGACAGCTACATTTTGCCGGATGATCCCGTGGACAATATTTATCAACCCCTGCTAGCAGAAGCTCTGCGGGATGGTCTCGGGGCCATCGGCCTTGCCACCGAGGCCTCCTTGCTACCGACCAACTATGGCATCTGCGCCATCGTGGATGGAAAAATTGCCGTCAAAGCTCCTGACTGGGCCTATATTCCCCACATTAGCGTTCCGCGCAGCGAGGTCGACCGCAGCTACACGCCCCAGCTCCAGGGAGATTTCCCCGTCATTGTGATGGAATTTCTCTCGGAAACCGATGGAGGTGAATATTCCTCCAAGCAGACCCATCCCCTGGGCAAATGGTTTTTCTATGAGCAGATTCTTAAGGTTCTGACCTATGTCATTTTTGACCCCGATGGTGGCCTTCTAGAGGTCTATCGGCTTAGGGCAGAACACTACGTTCTAGAACAGCCTGATCCAGAAGGTCGCCATTGGATCGCCGAGATGGGACTATTTTTGGGCACCTGGCGAGGCCAACGGGACGATCGCCAGGGTTACTGGTTGCGCTGGTGGATGCCTGACCAGGTGCTTGTTCCTTGGGAAAGAGAGCGGGCCCAGCAGGCTCGAGCACAGGTGCAGCGAGGAGCGCGATCGCGCCGATCGCCTAGCGGATTACTTACGCGCCCAAGGCATTGACCCTGATCGGTTGAATGAAAAATCTCAGATCTAAAGATCTCAGTTGGTTGGAGGATACAATCTCTGCAAAGGGATGAGTCTCGAAAGGCGAAAACCACTGGCTCTCTCGCTGAGCCCGACTTTATCCATTCGCGGGAGCCCGCGGACTCGCAGGAGAAGAAGGCCAGCTGCTGAGAAGAGCCTGAATCAATCGGGGAGTAAGGGAATGCATCGGATTTTGTCTGTTTTCCTGGTGAATAGTTTGGCTGGGGTCATGATGGTGCTGGCGGGGAATGATGCGATTGCGCAACCTGTGATTGTGCCGGATGGAACACTGGGGGCGGGTGGGTCTGAGGTGATGCGCTTGGGGCCGGTGGATGAGATTGGCGGTGGGGTGGTGCGTGGCCCGAATGTGTTTCATAGTTTTTCGGAATTTGGGATAGCGGAGGGGCGATCGGCCTATTTTCTGATGCTGAATTCGTCGATTGAGACGATTTTTGCGCGGGTGACGGGGGAGGGGCGCTCGGATATTTTGGGGACGTTGGGGGTACGAGGAACGGCGGATCTGTTTCTGTTGAATCCGAATGGCATTTTGTTTGGGCCGAATGCGCAATTGGATATTTCTGGAAGTTTTGTTGGCACAACTGCGGAACGAGTTGAGTTTGGTGAGGGATTGAGTTTTAGTGCGGTGAATCCGCAGGCCGCGCCGTTGCTTCAGATCAATTTGACACCGGGTTTGCAGTATGGGGCGGTGTCGTTGGGGCAGATTCAAACCCAAGGGTCGTTACAGGTGGGGGGAGACCTGAGCTTGGCGGCACAGTCGGGGGTGCGGGTGCAAGATTCGGCACAGCAGGCGGTGCGGTTAGATGCGGGCAAGGATTTGGTGATTGAAGGAGGAGAGGTGGCGATCGACACGCTCAGTCATCCGAAAAGTCTCTTGAGTGCTGGGGGAGACGTGGTGTTGCGATCGCCCAACCCCATCCAAGCGGACGCCCATGTCCGCAGTGGTGGAAGCTTCCGCATTGAACAACTCGACGGAAGTCTGAATAGCTTTTGGAGTCCCGAGGATCCGATTATCCAGGCGGCGGGGGATATTCAGTTTAATAGTTACACGGGGGCCTCGTTACATCTCTTCGCTGGGGGCAGTGTGACTTCCACGGGGAAAATTACGATTACGGGGCCGGATGTGTCGGGGAATGCGTTGCAGGAGACGGTGGTGTTGTCGGATGGGACAGCGGTGTCTGTGGACGGGGTGAATCGTCCGGTGTTGGATATTCGGGCGGGGACGACGGCGAGGCCGTTGAGCCAGGGTGGAGGCGCTGGATTTAACAATGCCCCGACGGTTTCGGGTGCGACGGGGAGCAATATTCAGTTGGGGCGGGTGGAGGTGAAGGCTCCGAATGGGTTGGTGTTGTTGACGAATCAGTATCAGCCGAATTTGACGTTGGCGGCGGGGGATATCAGGGCGCAGGGGATTTTTACGGATCAGCGGACGGGGAATGTCAGACAGACAACGGCTAATTTTGTGGGGAATGGGGGGGATGTGGCGATCGATGCGAGGGGGAGTATTGCGATCGCCCCCCGCAGCCAAATCAACACATCAGCACTACCCGCAGCCGGCAATGGTGGCAACATCACGCTCCTCGCAGGTCAAGCCATCAACCTGAGCAGTCCACCCCCAGCGGGTGCCTCAAACCCAGGCGGCAGTGAATATTTCTTAAGAGTTGACTCTACGGCCAAGTTTGGTCGTGCGGGAGACATCACGATGAAGGCACCTTCTGTGTTGCTGGATAATGTTGAGTTGATTTCAGAGCTGGATACTAGGGGCAATGGCAGATCCGGCAATATGTTGATCGTTGCTGACCAACTGAAAGCTGATAATTTCACTGATTTTTACGCAGATTCCAAAGGCAAAGGAGATGCGGGCTTCATTACACTACGAGCCAGAGACATTCAACTTTTGGGAGGGACAAGGCTTAGGTCTCGATTAAGAAATGACGGTAACAATCGGGGTGAAGGTAGGTCTGGGGATATTTTAATTGTTGCTGATACATTGAAGGCCGACAAAAGCCCACTTAACGATTTTACTGCCAGAATCGATACAGTTTCTGACGGCAAGGGAGATTCTGGGAATATCCTAATTACAGCGAATTCTCTGGAAATGAATTCTTCTCAATTCAATGCAAGCACGGGTGGCCCCGGCAATGCGGGCAATGTCACGGTGCAGTTGGCCGGTGATATGGTGATGCGAGACGCGTCGAGAATTGATAGTAATGGGAGTTCTCAAAAAGGAGTGGCGGGAACGATTTCGATCAATGCTAATTCCCTATCGATGATTAATTCAACCATGACCTCACGGGTCAACACCAAAGGTGGAGACAATGGAATTCTTCTGAATTTAAAAGGAGACTTGCTGATTGATGCACGGGTTGATGCGCGTGGTAACAAAACAGCTGGATTATTCACCGATGCTCGCCAAAACGCAGTGACAGATGCAGGAGAACGCGAGGGAAATATTACGGTCAATGCGGAAAATATTACCTTAATCGGGAGTGAAGCTCGAATTCAGGGCGGTTCCATTGGCCTGACAGGGGGTGGAAAAATTACACTGAATGTAAGAGATACACTTCGAGCAAATGAAGGTTGGGTAGTAAATGGAGCGGGGGCGAGTTCCACAGGGCCAGCACAAAATCTAACCATCAAAGCCGGTCATCTTGAATTGGTGAATGGAGGTAGAATCGAATCTTCTACTCAGTCTACAGGCAGTGGCGGTGTAGTTTCCATTGAAGCCGATACGGTGCTGCTGACCGGTGAAGGAAAAATCCTCACTTATACGAGTGAATCAGGTGATGCGAGTGATATCAACATCAAAGCGAATCAATCGGTTTATATTGTTCAGGATGGATTGATTCTCAGTGGTGTGATTAATGGTGGAACTGGTGATGGTGGAGATATCACGATTGATACTCCCTTGCTTGTTCTAGAATCCGGTGGAAGGATTGAAGCAACTACTGAAGGCGTCAATGTTGATTTGGCCGCAGCACGATTGAAGGGCAAGCCTTATGGTGACGTTATATTAGATGATAAACCCGTTGCCTACTGGAGTCTAGACGAGACGACAGGAACATTAGCTCCCAACCGAGTGGGCAATGGTTTCGATGGAACCTATCGCGGCAATGTTGACCAATCTGTTCCTGGAATTACTGGAATTACTGGGACAGCTGCTCGGTTTGACGGCAGGAATGGGGAAATTCGGATCAATGATGATTTGGATTTGGATGGTAAACGTTCCTTTGTTATTGAAGCTTGGATTAAGCCTGATCCCAATAACCCACCCTCTGAACAAGTTATCTTTGGTTCTCATACTGCTGACAAGGATAACCAAAGTCTTCATCTACGATTACACAAAGACGGAAGGATAGAATTGGGCCTGTGGGGTGGGAGTGATTTAGAGACACCTGTAGGTCAACTCCCATTTGATAATGAATGGCACCATGTAGTGGCTCGGGTGATTCGTGACCCTGGCATTCCGATTCGTACAACACGAATAGATATTGATGGCCGAGAAGCTGCTGTCGGTACCAAGGGCCCTTTCGAGGGAGATGGTGCAACAACTCGGATTGGGTCTTGGGGTAGGGAAGTTTCTCCACAATTCTTCAAAGGTTCAATTGATGAAGTTGCGGTTTATCAGCTCGATATTCGACCTGGGAATGCAGACTTTGGGCCGAATATTGGGTTATTGGATCGACATTATTTTGCTGGTCTTTTGAGCCAGGGTGTTTCGGTTGAAGCAATTGCTGCTCGATTTCCGGGAGAGGCGAAAGCAGGCAATATTACGGTGAATGCTGACGAAGTGAGGATTTCGGGCGTGGCGGCAAATCCGGACAATCGATTTAATCAGGGCTCAGGTACCCGTGGTATTTCCAGTGGCCTTTTTTCTGGATCTGAACAGCAATTTGCTGGGGCGGGTGGCGAGATTGATGTCAATACTCGTTTGTTGAATATTTCGGATGCTGGCGTCATCAGTTCCACAACTATCAGCCAATTCAAAGCTGGAACCATTGATGTCAAAGCTGAACAAGTCAACCTCACTGGTGGTGGACAACTGGTCACGACCTCTCGAAGCGCTGGCGCTGCAGGCTCTATCAATGTTGAGGCCCAGCAAATTAATTTGTCGGGTGTTGATCCGTTGCATCAGCAAAGAGTAACGGATGCAGGAGAAAAAAGTGGTACACGCATCGATGTTGACGGTTCATCGAGTGGGTTCTTTTCTCGCTCCACAGGCAGTGGTGTCGCGGGAAATATTACAGTGAGTGGGACTGAGCAGTTGGAACTAGATGATGTAACTATTCAAGATGGCGCAAAAATTGCTGTCGATAGCCAGGGAAGCGGAATCGGCGGCAACATCATTCTCAATTCCCGCAGCCTTGCCCTCGACAATGGCCAAATCATCGCTGAATCTGCTAATAGCGATGGTGGCAATATCTTCATTGGTGCCAAACCCACCGATTCCCAATTTGCCAACATCACGGCCAGAGCACCCGATACCATTCTCCTGCGCCATAACAGCCTCATCTCTGCCACCGCAGGCAATAGCCAAAATCCTGGTAATGGTGGCAACATCACCATCAATAGTCCCTTCGTCATTGGTCTACCCAACGAAAACAGCGATATTATCGCCAACGCCTTCAGTGGCACGGGTGGCAACATCACCATCAACGCCGCCGCCATTCTCAACTTCCAGCTTAACAATGAAGCGAACGTCGATCGCCTCCGCAGCAACACCACCAACGACATCAGTGCCAGTTCCCAATTTGGCAATAGTGGCACCCTCAATCTTACTGGATTGGGTGTAGACCCGACCCAAGGCACCACCCAGCTCCCCACCGACCCCAGCTCCCCTCAACCGAGCCAAGGTTGTCAAACGACCAACACCACAGGACAAACAAGCCAAGGTGAATTTTTTGCCACCGGACGCGGCGGCCTCCCGCCAAATCCGAGCGATCCGCTGAGCAGCGCTAGCATTCTCGACGACCTTCGCCTTCCCGCTGCTCTCTCGAACGAACTCGAGGCGGCGGAAGCGGCTCCTGCTGTTGCAACCACGCCGTCTCCCCTCACCGAAGCCACTCACTGGCAAATCGATACTCAGGGTAAAGTGATGCTCGCGGCCCAGCCTGCGGCTCCATTCAAGGTTAGTCGCTGTAAGTTGCTGAGTCCATAGAACTCATTTGCCTTTTGTTTTGCGATCGCCCTTAAAGCTTATCTCCTCGCCATTTTACATTCACCTAAACACCTGGTGTTTCACTCGCCGCTAGCCTTTGTAGAGCCCGATCGCAATCCCGCCCAATCTGCACCCGCAACGCCTCCAGCCCATCAAACTTCTGCTGGGGCCGCAGAAACTCCACCAGCTCCACGGTCAAGCCCTTGCCATAGAGATCGCCCTGCCAATCGAGCAAGTGGACTTCGATCGTGACCGATTGGCCGTTGACCGTGGGGCGATCGCCAATATTCATCACCCCAGCCCGAGGCGTTTCTAACCCCGGCACCGCCAAACTCGACACCCACACCGCATAGACCCCATGGCAGGGCAAAAACTTTTCCGGCAGGATCTGCAAGTTTGCCGTCGGAAAGCCCAGAGTGCGGCCCACCTGCTGCCCCGTCACCACCGAACCTCGGAGCTGATAGCGGTAGCCGAGGAGATCCTGAGCAACGGCCACCTCACCTGCTGACAACGCTTCTCGCACCCGAGAACTACTGATGCGGTGGCCTTGCGACTGCTTGAGTGACACGGTTTCGACGGTCACACCGTAGGGGGCAGCCAGCGATCGCAACGCTTCTGCCGTGCCTGTCCGCTGCCGACCAAAACAAAAGTCCTGCCCCACACTAATCGATTTGCACTCCAATGCCTGAATCAAAATTTCTTCCACAAAGGCGGCGGGCGTCAGATTTGCCAAGGCTTGATCAAACGGCAGCAATACCAATTGCTCTACCCCAAGCCGCTCCAAGACCCGAACCTTCTCCGGTGTTGGTGTGAGGAGCGATCGCAGCTGACCCGAAAAAATGCCTGGGGATGGGGAGAAAAGGTCACCACGGTGCTGTATGTCTTGCGGTAGCCTGGGTCGTCGTGGGCACCCGCCTGATTCACCCGTCGGCAAAACTCCACCACCGGCAAAATCACCTGCCCATGGCCCCGATGAACACCATCAAAATTGCCTAGCGCCGCAGCCATAGGCTTCAAAACCCGATTCAGAGAAGAAGCAATCCACACAATCTAAGCTGGCTCGTTACGCAAGTTGATCAAATGGGTCAGAACGAATAGGTCAGAACGAATGGGTCAGAGCGAATGGTGCACCAGAGCCGAGACCGCAGCCACCTCCAATTCCAGCCCCTCGTGGGCCAACTGGCTGTTGGGCATCGCTTCCTTGGCTGCCAGGGCCACCCTGTCCAAAAAATCATTTTTAGGATGACGATACTCGTCGTCGGTATAGGTACAATCGCGAGTCAGGATATCGGCGTCCTTGGCCAAACGCAGCACGTTTTCGTCGAGGCGATCGGCCAAGTGCTCCGTGTCCGTCACCTAGGCGACGGAGCGTCCTTGGTAATTGACCCGATAGCCAATCATCACCCCAGGATGATTCAGCAGCGTGGTTTCGAGCATAATCCCTGGGTGGAGCGTGATGCGATCGCCTGGAGTCAGATCACGAAATTGCAAATGACTCGACATCACCTGCAGCGGCACCGGAAAATTGGGATGGAGCATCTGCAAGACCAAACGCTGCTCAAGCGTGGAACCATCGCGGGCGATCGCACCATACAGATACAGCTTATTTCCCGGCACAAACGCAGGCGCAAAAACGGAAACCCCTGGACGTGATCCCAGTGGTAGTGGCTGAAGAACAAATGAGTCTCCAGTTTTTTTCAAACCTGAGCGATCGGCCCAAGCGATTTAGCCCCGTGCCAGCATCGAAAATTAAACGCTGCCCCCCACCAACCCTGCTGGGCTATACGGCTGTTAAGATGTACACCAAAGCATAAGGTATCAAGAGCTTGCAGCGCTCAGATTGTGTGTGAAATTCTCCATGCTAGACTCCACCTCCCCAGCTCCCGTTCACAAGATCGCTTCAGAGTTTCGACGGCTGGGCTGGGCTAGCTTTTGGTTCCAGACGGTCTTGGGCGTCGTCGCCACGGGGATGTTGCTCCTGGGCGCGGCAGGGCTGGGCAACACCGCCGGGGCTGGAGGCGGTTTGCTCTTTGCGGTGGCGGGGCTGATTGCCCTGGGCGTCGGGTCCTACCGAGCTTTTCGCAATGCCCGCATGGGTCGCCAGTTGGGCGTTGCCGACAAAGCGGTCCGCCCCAGCCGAGCCGAGACCCTGACGCTGCTGCGCAAGAGCATCATGGCCAATATGATTGGCCTGGTGCTGATTATTTGGGGGCGGAGGCATTTTCTGGGGCGCTGTTTTTTAAGGCGGCGAGTTTGGGCTTTGGGGGGCTGGGTTTGCTCAGTGCTGACCCCGGCAAGCTAATTCAGTTGGTGGATATTTTTGTGGTTTTGGCCAATACGCACATCATTGCCGCCCACTTTTTCGGGTTGGCGACGGCGCTTTGGCTGGTGAATCGGGTGGCGCGCTAGCGCGCTAGGTCAGGGGCTAGCGGGTTCTAGATTCGGCAGGTATTGGGGAGGTTCGACGCCACCGACGCGCTTGGGGGGCCAAAACGGACGGCAGCTCGGCCGATGATTTTTTCCCGTGGAACGAAGCCCCAGTAGTGGCTATCGTAGCTGTTGTTGCGATTGTCACCAAAGACAATATATTGCCCTTCCGGAACGACTTCCGGGCCCCACTGGTAATTGGGCTTTTCGAAAATGTATCGCTCTTGGATGGGTTCCCCGTTGATAAAGACAGTGTTGTTGCGCACTTCCACGGTATCGCCGGGAAGGCCAATGACCCGCTTGATAAAGGCATCTTTGAAGTCCTGGCGTCGGAGTTCGTCGGTGGGCTGAAAGACAACGATATCGCCCCGTTTGGGTTCGTCGAAGCGATAGCCCACTTTGTCGATGATGAGGCGATCGTTAATTTCGAGGGTGGGCAGCATGGAGCCCGAGGGGATATAGCGCGCTTCGGCGACAAAGGTGCGGATGCCGAACGCCAGCAAAGCGCTCAGACCAACAGTTTTGAGTCCCTCGACCCAAGGATTTTCCTGATCTGCCATAGATAAACCAACCTTCCTGTTCTGAACCGATGACTAAGAAAATATCGAACGAGCATCGAACAAACTATCGATATCGAGCACCTTGAACCAACATTATATTGCCCCTTTTGCGGACTCCTGTTTATTTTGGAGCGGTCTGGGAGGGGGGCATGGCATGATCGTCCGAGTCCTGATCGTTTGAGCGAACCAGATATGTCCGCCTCCATGTCCGCTTCCGAACCTTGCCCTGATTCCATGCGGCCCACGACCCAAGTAACTCCCAATCTTTGGATTCGTCAGGCCCGAATGGTGCAGGTCGAGGGTGATGGGTGGGTGGGAGATGTGCAGGTGCGGGAGGGGCGGATCGTGGCGATCGCCCCTTCCCTCCCCACCGCGACATCAGGAGATAAGGAGATTGACGCACGCGGGCTGACTTTGTTGCCAGGGGTGATCGATCCCCAAGTGCATTTTCGAGATCCGGGCCTGGAGCACAAGGAAGATTTGTATACGGCGTCGCGGGCCTGTGCGCGAGGTGGGGTGACATCGTTTTTGGAGATGCCGAATACAAAGCCACTGACGATCACCCAAGCAACGCTGGATCAGAAATTGGCGATCGCTGCCCAAAAGTCACTGGTGAACTACGGCTTTTTCATCGGAGCCACAGCGGCAAACTTGCCCGATCTCCAAACCGCGACGCCGACACCGGGCATCAAGATTTTCATGGGATCGATGCATGGTGACCTGCTGGTGGATCAAGAAGCGGCGCTGGATCGAATTTTTGCCACGGGTAGCCGTCTGATTGCCGTCCATGCGGAGGATCAAACGCGTATTGCCCAACGGCGCAAGGAATTTGCGGGTAGTACCGACCCGGCACTCCATTCCATTATTCAAGACAACCAGGCGGCGCTGAATGCCACACAGCTGGCGCTCAAGCTGTCGAAAAAGTACCAGCGGCGACTGCACATTTTGCACATGTCCACCGCCGAAGAAGCCGAACTGCTGCGCCAGGATAAGCCCGCCTGGGTCACGGTGGAGGTCACCCCCCAACACCTGCTGCTGAACACAAGCTTTTATGAAACGCTGGGCTCACTGGTGCAGATGAATCCCCCGATTCGGTCGGTTCGTGACAATGAGGTGCTCTGGCAGGCCCTGCAAGATGGCGTGGTTGATTTTATTGCCACGGATCATGCGCCTCATACCCTGGCCGAAAAAGGCATGGCCCCTTCAAAAACCTCGAGCAAGACGGACAAGGGCGAGAAAGGTACTGGGGCAACGGTATTTCTGGAGCCTGCCCAGGTGCCGTCGGGGATGCCCGGTGTCGAAACGTCCTTGCCGCTGATGTTGACCCAGGCGCAAAAGGGCCGATGCACGGTGGAGCAAGTTTCGCGCTGGATGTCGGGTAATGTGGCTGAGGCCTACAAGATTCCGCGGAAGGGCGCGATCGCACTCGGTTACGATGCTGACCTGGTCTTGGTCGATCTCGAAACCTACAAACCCGTCCGCCGCGAAGACCTGCAAACCAAATGCGGTTGGAGTCCCTACGAGGCTGGAACCTGACCGGGTGGCCCGTGGTGACCCTCGTCGGGGGCAATGTGGTGTTTGACCACGGCAAGTTTTTTACTGAAACGCGGGGCAAGCCCCTAGAATTTGGCGGTTGAGGCCGGGGCGGGCGGGTTACAGCGAATGATTCTGGGTTTGGTGGGTGCCGTCGGCAAACAGCAGCAGCAGGCGGAATCCAGGTTGCTGGTCGTCGAGGATGAGTTTGGGCGATCGCGGCTGGAACTGCATACAGGTCGAAGGGGCCCCGAGGTAGGCGACGCCGTTGCGATCGCCGACAAATTCCTGGTGAATGTGGCCATGGATCACCAGCTTGACCTGGGAATGGCGATCGATCACTGCGAACAAATCCTCAGGGTTTTCGAGGGCGATCGCATCCATCCAAGCCGAACCAATCGGCAGCGGATGATGGTGCAGCGCCACCAGCGTGGGCGTGGGGGGATCAGCGGCTAGCTCTGCCGCGAACCAATCTAGCGACGCCACCGACAGCCGACCCGACACCTGCTCGGGCAGCAACGTACTCAAGAGCAAAAACCGCCAGCCCCCGGCGCAAAAGGATTGCTGGTGGGAAAACGGCGGCTCTCCCAGCAGATCTTCCGTCATCGCCGTATTTTGGTCGTGATTGCCCGGAATCCAGTAGGTCGGTCGCTGGAATGGGGTGATCGCCGCGTGCAAAGCCTGGTAAGACTCTGGCGAATCGTCCTGGGATAAATCCCCGGTCAGCAGCAGCAGATCGAGCTGGGGCAATTGGGCCAACTGGGCCAGCACTTGCTCGAGCGATCGCCGAGTCTGGCAGCCCAGCATGACGCCCGCCGCATCCGCGAACAGGTGCGTGTCGGTGAGTTGGGCGATCGCAACCGAGGGCGATCGCAACCGAGACAACGAGGTGGGCAGCGGTTCGAGTAACGGTGCAGACATAAGTAGTCGTGCCACCCTGGGGCAGTTCGCGAAGTGTCCTCTGTTTTCGGGTGATATTGATATCTTATCAAGAAGATAGGTTACGCTTCTGGAAGGGTTTTATCGAGAATCCGCAAGCAAATTGACGTTCTCCCAAATTTACGTTGTGCGCAGGTGCCTGCATGTCATTCATTGCACCCTTCCTGATCGTGTTGACCTTTTGTCTGGTGACCATCTTTTTGGTGGTCGGGCTCGTGTCTGTGCCTTGGCCAGTCTTGCTACTATTGCTAGGTAGTGGTTTTTTCGTGACTCAGCGTGTTTTGCAGCGCTGCTCCCTAGATGCCCTGTAGGGTTTACGGAGTGACAACTTGAGCCCTATTCCAAGCCAGGACTCAGGTTGTTGCTTCGTGCCTGCGTTACCAAGTGCGTTACCTAGACAGACCGGCTAGACAGACCGGCTAGACAGACCGGCTAGACAGAACGACTGCCAGCGCCCTTAGTTTCCTCCGGCCGGCCCCGACGGCGTTTTTTCTCGCCGCCCCAAAACCGTTGGCGGCTGGGTGCGCTCTCTGGGGTATCACTGATCCAGCGGGTCAAAAAATAGCTGAGGAGCGATCGCACCCGGCGCAGCCAAGACGAGCGGATTGAGAAACGCGTCATGCGAGGAGCGAGGGCTGTGCTAGGCGTATCTGTAGCAGCGAGAGCAACGGGAGCGCAATCGGGAGCCATCCAGTCGCGCCCTGAGCTGTGGGCCGAGGTCGATTGAGGCTGGGTTAATTGAGGCTGGGTTGATTGGGGCATAGAAATTTGTCGAACAATGGTCGAACAATAAGTTCAATGGATGAATTGGCCCTAAGCTAAAAAAACCATACCTGTTCGTCGATGGGCAGTTTACCTCGATCGATTTGGGCCGGTCAGCCCTATTTACACTTTTTTGTAGATTGTTTTATGCCTTGGTTTGTCAAAATCGAATCGGGAATCGTCGATAAACCGACCTTTGATCGCTATGTTGAGGCTCACAAAGATTATGTTCGTTCACTGATTGACCGGGGGCACGGAGCCAAAACCGGGTATTGGGCCGAGCGTGGCGGCGGCATGCTGATCTTTCAGGCAAAGTCACTGGCGGAGGCGGAGGCGATTGTTGCCAGCGATCCCTTGGTTCAGAGCCACTGCGTCACGTACCAGCTCCACGAGTGGACGATCGTGGTCGAGTAAAATCGTGGTCGAGTAGACTAGTGAGCTGGGCATTACTTCCGATCCGAGGGGCAACACCGTGGCCAAAGCTAAAAAAACTGCCGGTCAAACCAGCGACGGCTTCAAGATCGTGGCCGACAATCGTCAGGCTCGGTTTGAGTACGAGATTTTTGAAACCTACGAAGCGGGGCTGGTGTTGCAAGGCACGGAAATTAAGTCGATTCGCGAAGGCCGCGTCAATCTGCGGGATGGCTTTGCTCTGATTCGAGATGGAGAAGCTTGGCTGTTTAATGTTCATGTTTCGCCCCACCAAACCGCAGGCCAATACTTCAACCACGACCCGCGCCGCCAGCGCAAGTTGTTGCTCCACCGCGAAGAAATTCGCAAGCTGATCGGCAAGGTGGAACAAAAGGGGCTGACACTGGTGCCGCTGCGGATGTATCTCAAAAAAGGCTACGTCAAAATCAGCATTGGCCTCGGTAAGGGTAAAAAGCTGCACGACAAACGAGAAGACCTAAAGCAAAAGCAAGATAAGCGCGAGATCGCGCGGGCGATGAAAGGCAATTAGCCGGTGTTTGATGCCCATCAAGCATGTTGAGGCTAGGGCCAGCCTGTCAGCGCAAAAATGTTTTGATTCGACGAACTGCCTCTTCTAACACCGCAGGCTCGTGAACCAGGGCAAAGCGCACGTAGCCTTCGCCCGATGCCCCAAAGCCAATCCCAGGAGACACCGCCACACCGGCTTGCTCCACCAGTTCTAAGCCAAATTTCATCGAATCCTGCTGCCAGGGCTCCGGTAACTGAGCCCAGACATACATCGTGGCAGGTGGGCACTGCACAGGCCAGCCAATGCCGTGGAGGGCACTGACAAAGGCGTCGCGGCGGGCCTTAAACCGCTGGTTGGTGATTGCAACGATGTCTTGGGGGCCAGAGAGGGCGGCGATCGCCCCCGCCAAGATCCCCTGATACTGGTTAAAATCCACCACGGATTTGACCGTGCGCAGTGCTGCAATCAGCTCAGGATTACCGATGGCATAGCCCACCCGGAAGCCGCCCATGTTGTAGGACTTGGACAAGGAGAAAAATTCGATCGACGTGGTTTTATCGCGATCGGTCTGTAACACCGACGGAACTTCAATGCCGTCGAAGCCCCAGTCGGGGTAGGGAAAATCGTGAATCAGGGCGATGTCGTGGCGCTGGCAAAAATCCACGGCGGACGCGAAGAAGGCGGGGGTGGCGATCGCCGCTGTCGGATTATGGGGATAGCTCAGCACCATCATGCGCGTCCGGGGCAAGATCTCGGTCGGAATGTCTTCAAAGACCGGCAAAAACTGGTGCTCGGCCCTCAGGGGCATCCAATGAATTTGGCCGCTGGCTAAGTGGATGCCGCCGGGATGGGATGGGTAGCAGGGGTCGGGCAGCAGGGCAATGTCGCCGGGGTTGAGCAGGGCCAGGGGCATGTGGCCGGTGCCTTCTTGGGAGCCAATCAGCAGCAGGACTTCAGTGTCTGGATCGACGGCGAGGCCAAATTTTCGCGCGTACCACTGGGCTGCCGCTTGGCGGAAGGGTCGTGTACCCTGATGGAGCAAGTAGCCATGGGTGCTGGGGTCGGGGAGGGCTTGGGCGATCGCCTCTAGCGCATGGCTTGGTGCTGGCAAATCTGAAGACCCCAAGGACAGGTCAATCAAATCTTGGCCTGCGGCGCGAGTCCGCGCCTTTGCCACATCCATGCGGGCGAAGACATTGGTGCGAAGCGGCTGGAGGCGATCGGCAAACTGCATGGTGCGTTTTGGGTGTTGGGAGGGTGGGGCGATCGCTCAGAGATGGCTATCGAGCAGCGTTGCCAATTTTTCCTTGCTGAGAATACCCTCTGTCCGCTCGATTACCTCACCCCCTTTGAGCAGCAGCAGAGTCGGAATGCCCTCGACCCGATATTTTTTGACGGTTTCGGGGTTGGGATCCACTTCGATTTTGACGACTTTGAGGCGATCGCTGTAGGTCTCGGCAGCCCAGTCCATCAGGGGCGCGATCAACCGGCAGGGGCCGCACCAGGGTGCCCAAAAATCCACGAGGACGGGGCCGTCGCTGTTGAGGACTTCGGTTTCAAATTGGCGATCGAAAATATCTTGTGCTTTGCCCACGGGTCGGCCTCCTGAACAGGTCACGTTAACAGCTGATGCTGTCTGATTCTCTCCGATTTCTCGACATTTTCAGGCCCAAACCCAAAAATCCTCCGTTACCCCACAGGTAACCGTCCCTCAGCCAATTTTTTAAGCTAAGAGCGTTTCCTGTTGAGCCGGATGTGGGTCATCTTGCTCATATTCAGTTTGTGGAAGTAAGGATGGCCGTGGCGCGCTCAACCGAGTGGCGGCACAGGTTTGACTGAGAAAGTCCAAGACATTTCGGTGCTGAGCCTTCAAGGAGGTCACCACCGTCAACATGCGCGAG
>JAAUOP010000114.1 GCA_012034805.1 Synechococcales cyanobacterium CRU_2_2
TTTGAACCGAGCAGAGTCAGTATCGGCGCTCTGACTGCGCCTTATCGGGTAAGGCACCAACACGGGAAGTTTCTGCCTGGGTGCCCCACCATAGAAGCTCAGTCCCTTCAGGGCTGAGAGGAGTCACATGTCCCCAGAGCATGGCGGTTTGAACCGAAGGAAAAGTCATTTCGATTTCTAGACGCAGAACATCCCAACGAAAATTGCTGTTTGGAAGTTTCTTACAATTTATTACCTCCGGAAGCTGACTTTCGCGATTTCCCCCTAGCGGCCATTCTCAAGAAAGCTCTCAAAGAGGATAGTCGTGAAGTGCTGGAAATCAGCGACATCTTCAAATTGAAGCGACAAACGGCACGCATTGTTTGGGGGGAGCTCAAGGTCATTGACGAGGTCGAAAAGCGAGCAGCCTACTCCAGAACTTGCGTCGGCTTGGGCTCCGGGGTGCAATGTTTGATCACCTTTGACTATTGGGTTGAGGATGCAGAAAAGATGATTTCAGTCTGGGATATCGTGCTGGAGTCGTTGGTTTTGGGGCTCTATATTCCGGATCCCAGAACGGGGTTTGCATTGCCTGATTAAACTTTAGAGAACACCCTGGGAATACGCTCCATGTAGCACTTGCGCTTGCATGAGGCACTTTCCCCTCAATCAAATATCCAACTCAGTCAACCCGAGCTGCGGCCCATAGGTTTCAATAAATTCTCGGCGGGGGGCAACGCGATCGCCCATCAACACCGTGAAAATGCGATCAGCCTCCGCCGCATCCTGAATCTCCACCCGTTTCATCATTCGAGTCTCCGGATTCATCGTCGTATCCCACAGTTGCTGAGGCATCATTTCGCCCAAGCCTTTAAATCGCTGGATGTTGTACTTCGCATTGGCCGGTAGCGCCGCGATTTGCTCCTGCAACTCCCGCTCGTTGTAGCAGTAGGTATGGTTGCGCCCCCGCTCTAGCTTATAGAGCGGCGGGCAGGCAATATAAACATAGCCCTGGTCGATCAGGTCACGTTTATAGCGATAGAAAAACGTTAGCAGCAGCGTCCGAATATGCGCACCATCCACATCCGCGTCAGTCATCAAGCAAACTCGATGGTAGCGAAGGCTCGCGACATTAAACTCTTCGCCTTTGATGCCTAAACCCAGGGCTGTAATCAGCGCCTGAATCTCGTTGTTTTTGTAGATCTTAGAATCGTCAGTTTTCTCGATATTGAGAATTTTGCCCCGTAGCGGCAAAATTGCCTGAAAATGACGATTTCGACCCTGCTTCGCACTGCCACCAGCAGAATCACCTTCCACAATAAAGATTTCCGACTCCGACGGATCCCGCGAGCTGCAATCGGCCAGCTTACCCGGCAAGGTCGAAGACTCAAGCACCGACTTGCGACGAACCAACTCTCGCGCCCGTCGTGCCGCTTCTGCCGCATTAAACGACTGAATCGCCTTTTCTAAAATCGAGTCGGTTACATTGGGGCGAAACTCCAAGTACTCCAGCAACACTTCACCGACCAACGTATCGACAATGCCGCGCACTTCGGTGTTACCCAGCTTGGTTTTGGTCTGACCTTCAAATTCTGGCTCTGGCACCTTAACCGAAATCACGGCAGTCAGGCCCTCACGGACATTCTCGCCGCTGAGATTGGCATCACTTTCCTTGAGCTTTTTACGCTTGCGGCCCAAGTTGTTCATCGTCCGGGTGAGAACGGTTTTGAGGCCTTCTAGGTGGGTGCCACCATCGATGGTGCGGATATTATTGGCAAACCCCATCAGGTTGTCAGAATAGGCATCAATGCACCATTGCAGAGCAACTTCGACATGCACGCCCTTACGCTCGCCCTGGACATAAATAATTTCTTGGTGAATCGGCTCTTTATCCGTATTGATGTACTCGACGTACTCGCGGATGCCGCCTTCGTAGAAATAAGTCTCAACGTGGGGTTCAGTGGCATTAACTTCCTTCAGACGATAGTCCGTAAAGGTAATGGTGACGCCACCATTGAGATAGGCTAACTCACGCAGACGACCCGCCAAGGTCTTGTACTCGAAGGTCGTCGTTTCCGTGAAGATTTGCGAATCCGGCTTGAACTGCACGAACGTGCCCGTTTCCTTGCGCTTGGTCGGGGAAAGTTCAAGTGCCTTCACCGCGTTGCCACGCTCAAAGCGAATGTTGTGCTTCTGCTTGTTGCGGTACACATCGACCTCGACCCACTCCGACAGGGCGTTGACCACCGAGATGCCAACTCCGTGTAAACCGCCAGAGACCTTGTAGCCGCCACCACCAAACTTCCCACCGGCGTGGAGTACAGTCATGACTGTTTCCAGGGCAGATTTACCGGTTTTGGCATGCTTGTCGGTGGGAATACCTCGACCGTTATCTTGCACAGCCACGGATCCGTCCTCGTGCAAAGCAACATCGATTTGGGTGCAAAACCCGGCTAGCGCTTCATCCACCGAATTGTCTACGACCTCATACACAAGGTGGTGCAGACCCTTCGGGCCGGTGGTGCCAATGTACATCCCCGGACGCTTGCGCACGGGTTCAAGCCCTTCGAGCACCTGAATTTGATCGGCACCGTAGTCAGTCGTCATGAAGAAGCGCTCCGATAAATCGCCTGAATAAATCCCTAGAAACCGGGGTCTCGGTTGATCATGCCCCCAAATCAGCCTGAATTCTAGCATAAAAGGATTGCGAGGGATTCTAGGCGGGTTCCAGACAAACTTTGAAGCTGGGATACAGGGTTATTAATTTAGATCGTTTGTCCTATCTGTCATTGTAGCGTTAGGCATGGGACTTGGGGTGAGGCAGAATGAAGGACTGAAATGAAGGACTCAGTTGAGCGCAAGATTGAGTGCGGGATTGAACACGGGATTGAACACGAGATTGAGTACGGGAAAGCGATCGCAGAAACTAGTCGTCATTGGTGGGCCAACGGCGGCGGGGAAATCGGGGTTGGCGCTGGAGTTGGCTGGGCGCTTGAATAGCGTCATTGTGAGCGCGGATTCTCGCCAGGTTTATCGCGGGTTTGACATTGGCACCGCGAAGCCCACGTGGGAAGAACGGCAGCGGATACCCCATTGTCTAATCGATCTGTGTGAGCCGACGCAGGTGTTGACCCTGGGGGATTTTCAACAGCGAGCGCAGGCGTTGATTACCCAGATCCATGCTGGGTCTGGTCTACAGCTCAACGCTTCAGCGGCGACGGAGTGCTCGAGTTGCCCGCTGCTGGTGGGTGGGACGGGTCTCTATCTAAAGTCGGTGGTGCGGGGGATGAAAATTCCGAGGGTGCCGCCCCAGATTGAATTGCGATCGCAACTCGCCCGCCTTGGCCAGCGCCACAACTACGCCCAGCTCTTGACGGTTGATCCGATCGCGGCTGCCAAAATTCATGCCCATGACACCGTGCGCACCCTGCGGGCCCTGGAGGTTTTTTACGTCACCGGAGAACCGATTTCGAGTCAGCAGGGGGAAGCGCCACCGGATTATCCGATTTTGCAAATTGGTTTGGATTGTTTGGTGACTGATGCGCCCTCGGATCGATTGACAGAGCGGATTGAACAGCGAACCCAGCAGATGATATCGCTGGGATTTGTGGAGGAGGTGCGGGGGTTGCGCGATCGCTACGGCGATGACCTACCGCTGCTCAACACCTTGGGCTATGCGGAAATACGGCAATATTTGGCCGGGAGCATCGACCTAGAAAGTGCGATCGCCCTCACAACCCTGCACACACGTCAATTTGCCAAACGCCAGCGGACTTGGTTCCGCGCGATTCCTGAGATCGAATGGTTCGATGCCGACACCCCAGAGTTGGTCGATCAGGTTTGGAGCCGCGTTCAAAAATTTCTGGAGATCGACGAGCCGTAGCCGCAAAACTATTCCACCCGAACCGTTGCGCCCATGGCAATTTGTTGAAACAAAGCCTCAATGTGAGCGTTTTTCATTCGCACACAACCATGGGAAACCGCCTGACCGACTAAATTTTCGTTGGGCGTTCCGTGGAAGCCGATCGCATTCACCCCGTCGTTCCAAAACCCGATCCAGCGACGGCCCAAGGGATTATCTGGCCCCGGCGGCACAATTTCCCCCGTCCAGGGATGCTGCCAACTGGGCTCTCGCAGCATTTGATCAATTTTCCACTGCCCCTTGGGCGTTTCCCAGCCATCTTTACCAATGGCGACGGGGTAGCTGACCATCAGATTTTTATTTTCGTAGACATAAACGCGCCGCTGGGCTAGGCGAATCACCAGACTGCGCTGGGTCTTGCGCTGGGAAAGGGGGGCGATCGCGGTCTGGGTAATCTGGAGCAACTCCGCCGCATCCGGCGGCGGCAAAAATAAATCGCTGCTGGCACCAGAATTAACCCCAGAATTAACCCCAGAATTAATCCCAGAGGCGACTCCAGACCCCGGAGCCGCAGTCTCCTGGGCCACGGCAGCCCCCGTCACCATGGCAAAGCTCAGTAGGCCCGTGAGCAAACCAGAGCTGACGGCTGGGAAACAAACCGAAACAGGCCAAGGGCAAACAGATGCAGAAAAGGTCATCGCAGTCAGTAGAGAGAGTTTTAAGAAAGAGTTTTGAGAAAGCGTCTTGAAAGAGAGTTTTAGCTGAGGATTAATGCCAGATGCATATCTTATAACGCATCTTCTAGGGTCATTGGGGGAACTGATGCAGGCCTTTCTAGAACGGGAACAATAGGGCCATGTCCCTGCAACGTGAAACGGTGCCCTTCCAAGCACACGCGACGCCTGCCTTCACGTTTTGCTTGTCACCATCTTCCTTCTAGAGTCAGGGGATCAATTACCCATGAAGATTCACGTCAATGTGATGGAATTGCTCATTGAGCAAGAAATTGTCAGATACCTCAAAAAACCAGAATACAAACATCTGCGTGGTGACATTGTCCCGCTCATGACCTATGCCCTCAATCGGGTACCGCCTTTGTACGCCAGTTCTGTTCAAGGACTGAAGAGCCAGATTAACCGAGCGAAACAAGACTATTGCAACCACATCGAGAATGCGGTGCGCTGGTCGTTCTCAGCGGTGAATAAGGCTCCCCGTTTGCAGTCTCCAGACCTGACGCGCGAAATTTATCAACGGGTGCTGGCGCAAACCCGTTCGGCAGTACGCCAGCGCGAGTTGAGCCCGATTGATCTACCAGAAATGATTGATTCGATGGTCGTGGGGTGGGATCAAAATGATGCTGGAGACGCGATTGGGCTGGTTCCGGAGTTTACCCTAGATCCCGTCCCAGAATCGGTCGTAGAGGCGTCGAGCAATGCAGCGCTGACCCTCTAGACCCGCATTGCCCTCACCCTAAAAGCCCTAAATGCGCATTGCCAGCTGCTCTGACCCCGGCGGCTCGTAACCCAAATGCTTCCAGGCGGCAGGTGTCGCCACCCGGCCTCGGGGAGTGCGCTGCAAATAACCGATTTGCAAAAGATAGGGTTCGTAAACCTCCTCAATGGTTTGGGAGTCTTCGCCCGTGGCAGCAGCCAGGGTATCTAGACCGACGGGGCCGCCATTAAAATTTTCGATCATGAGGCTGAGTAGGCGACGATCTGTCCAGTCGAGGCCGCAAGGATCAACGTTGTACAACTCTAAAGCCTCAGCGGCAACCGCTTGGGTGACGATCGCCTTTTGCTTCACGGCCACGTAGTCTCGCACCCGCTTCAGCAAACGATTGGCAATGCGAGGGGTGCCGCGCGATCGCCGTGCAATTTCAGTCGCTCCGGCTTCATCAATGGCGGTCTCCAAAATTTTGGCGGTGCGGAGCACAATGGGCGTCAGTTCGTCGATTTCGTAGAAGCGCAACCGCTGGATGAGGCCAAAGCGATCGCGCAGCGGCGATGTCAGTGCCCCCACCTGGGTCGTTGCCCCCACCAAGGTAAAAGGCTTGAGTGGCAAGCTCCGGGTGCGAGCACTTTGGCCTTTGCCGACGGTGATATCGATGCGAAAGTCTTCCATCGCAGGATACAGAATTTCTTCGGTGACCTTGGGCAAGCGATGAATTTCGTCAATAAACAGCAAATCCCCTGGCTGCAAGCTGATGAGCAAGCCTACGATGTCACGGGGGCGCTCTAGAGCAGGCGCTGTGGTGATTTTGCAAGTCACGCCCATTTCCCGAGCCAACACCAGCGACATCGTGGTTTTTCCGAGGCCCGGAGGGCCATAGAGAAGTAGGTGGTCTAGGCTTTCCCCGCGTACCTTGGCAGCTTGGATGGCAATATGGAGCACTTCCTTCAAGTCTTTTTGGCCGATATAGTCGCGGATGCTTTGAGGCCGCAGACTTTCCTCGGGCCGCCCGGTTTCCTCCTGAAGGGCTTCGGGTTGTAGCTCAGGGGCAAGCTTGGAGCTAGAGCGCTGGGCGGGCTTGGAGCTTGTGAGCTGAGAGTCTTTGGGCTGGGGGTAATCTGGAGACTGGTCTGAAGACTTGGAAGAAATAATGGCCATCGCACATGGGGAAAATGGGTACAGCCGTGCAGCTACTGTAACGGTTTTTGGAAGTCTTGGGACGTGACGTTTAATTTGGGCGGGATGACGAGGATGGGCTGAGACTAGGATGGGCGACCGTCGCAGCTCCAAAAATTCTTTTCCCAGCGAAAGATCCCAGATTGCGCTGAGGCGAGGCGAATTCGAGTTTGCCAAAATAAATTCGTCAAAATAAATTCGTCAAAATAAATTCGTCAAAACAAATTCGTCAAAACAAATTCGTCAAAACAAATTCGTTAGGGTAAACTCGCCAAAATCAATTCTCACAGCAAATGCTTATCCTGTTTACTGCCACGCATTTCTATGAATATTCGCTCGATGCTTCTGGGCCTTGCAACGCTCACTGCCGTCACCAGTACCCCGATTGCGGCCTGGTCTGCAAAGCCCAACGAGAAGCTCATCCCTAAACCGTCTGCTCGCGATTTCACAGCCTTGGAGCCGTCTGCTACACCTATTCATCAACTTGCTGACGCAACTCCCAGCCTCGAAGCAGATATCAACCGTCACCTCAAACGACTGCACCAGCTGATGGATCGAGAGTTCAGTCCCCGCACCGATGCCATCAGCACCCCAGAAACAGGGCATTTTTTGGCCCAGGGCTGGGCGTCTTGGTATGGCCCTGGGTTCGAGGGTGAGCAAACAGCCAGCGGTGAGATCTATGACCAGAATGATATGACCGCTGCGCACAAGTCTTTACCCTTCGGCACGCTGGTACGGGTGACGAATTTGGAGAATGGTCTCTCAGCGGTGGTGCGGATTAACGATCGCGGCCCCTACATCGAAGATCGCGAAATTGACCTCTCGGAAGCAGCTGCCCAAGTCCTCGGAACCGTACGATCCGGAATTGCACCGGTCAGGCTGGAGCTACTGAACTAAGCTGGAGCGAGCGCCCTTAAGGTCGCCAATTCAATCAAGATCGTGAATCAAATCAGGGTCGTGATCCAATCAGCTGTGATGCGCACCACTCAAGAAACCTGCTGAGAACTTGAAGATACAACTTTCACATTTCCAGTCTCCAAACTTCGAAAATACAACGTCCCCACCGAACCCAAAAACACCCAATACGCCATCATCTGAGCCAAAAATAACCGATCGCGATACCCCAACAACACCTTCAACACCACCCCCGGAAACACCTGATCCGGCAACCAACCACTCAAGTCCCACACCAGCGGCCCCAAAATGCAAGAAGCCTGGGAAACACAAAGATCGAGATCCAGGAGCTGCCCCAGCGCGACGACCGCTGCATTGCCACTCTTGAGCAAAGCCGTCGTCAACCCCGCCACAATCAGCAACAGCAATAGCCCCATCACCTGAAAAAATCGACGAATATCAATCCGAAGACCAAACCGAAAGAGCCCAAACCCGATCGCCACTGCGCCCAACAAACCCACCAAGGCTCCCATCGTCGCCGCCCACCCCTGCTGAAGATTGGCCAAGATAAAGACCACGGTTTCAAACCCTTCTCGCAGGACGGCGATCGCCACCAAACCAAACACCCCCCAGCCCGCCGCTGCTGAACCTTGAGAGAATGTCGCCGTGATCGAGCCCTCAATTTCTGCCTTCAGCGACTTCGCCTGTCGCGTCATCCAGATCAGCATCCAGCTGAGCATCGCGATCGCCACCCCGCACAGCCCCAGCTTCAGCAGCGGCTCCACCACCGCCTCTCGCTCAGGTTCGAGCAAATGCACCTGACCTAAGACCCAATTCAGCAGCAGGCCCAGGCCGGCACTACCGCCCAACCCCGCCGCAATGCCGCCATAGACCCAGGGATTGAGGTGCGATCGCCCAGCCTTTTTCAGACAGGCCAGCACAATTCCCACCACGAGAGCCGCTTCAACCCCTTCACGCAGGGTAATCACTAACGTAGGCAAGGCAGCAGAGATATCCATGAGTCCGCATTCCCTTCGTATTCCTGAACAATTCCTGAATACAAGGGTATACGGACAGATCCAGAATGCGGACATAGGCCCTTGATCCTCACCCACCCCTGAGCAGACAATTCGCAATAATCGAGCTTTCTTGCAAATCACCCTGGGTCTACACTACTCTTGTCAATAAGAACATGTTCTTGAGAGGTTCCAGCCATGGCCACCTATACCCCATCTGCACTCAAGGCCGAGCTGAATGAGCGGGGCTGGCGCATGACGCCCCAGCGCAAGACCATTTTGCAAACCTTTCAAAAACTTCCGGGCGGTGAACATCTCAGTGCCGAAGACCTCTGCGAGATGCTGAACAGCCGGGGTGAAAAAGTTAGTCTTTCTACGGTCTACCGTAACCTCAAAATGATGTCCCGCATGGGCATCTTGCGCGAGCTAGAACTCGCAGAAGGTCACAAGCGCTACGAGATTAACCAGCCCGCGCCCCATCACCACCACCATCTGATCTGCGTGCGCTGCAACAAAACTATCGAGTTCAAGAACGATTCTGTCCTCAAAGCTGGATCCAAGGTCTCCGAAAAATTGGGCTATCACCTACTCGACTGCCAGCTGCTGATCCACGCAGTCTGCCCCACCTGTCAGCGATCGATCGTGCAACTCTAGCCATTCACTGCAATACTGCAACATTCTGCGACGTTGACAACGACACAGGAGCGACATTGGGTGCAATAATGAGAAAGGTATTTCAGATTGTTAACGGTCTGGTCGAGACACAGGTCAACCCTCAAATCGAGACACAGGTCAACGCAGGGATGGGATTGGGCCTATGGCAACCGCGTCGGGACGAATGCTTCTCTCCCATAATTTCAATATCTCGGAGCAGATTCTACCGGCTCTGAATCGGGCGGATTTTGCCCAGATTTTTATCCAAAGGCTAGCCTCCCAGCCGGGGATTTTGGCTTGTCAGCTCATCGACAATCCCCACTGGGTTGTCGAAGTAATCTTTGACCCGGAGATGCGATCGCCCCTAGAGGTCGGTCAGCTCTGTCTCAATGCCCTCGCCGCTGTTCGGCTGCCCGGTGCCGCCCCGCCCAAGCCCCACTTCTTGGCCCTCGGTGGCATCAAATCGACGCCCGGAGCCGGAACTTCTCCGAGCTCACTTCAGCAAGGCGAATGGGGGGTGGACATGGTTGAAACGCCCAGTGTGGAGTCCTTTCTCAAGGACATTGGCTGGGAGGCCAGCATTGCCAACCGCGACCCCGGTAGCATCTTCAAGGTCGAAATTCGCAGCGAGTCGCGCGCGTGTCCGTGACGCGCTTGTCATTCGCTAGCTTGTAAACATTATCCCTTCCCGCCTCTGTCATGCAGCCAGAAGCAACGCTGAATCAACTGAAGGCTGCCTTGCCCAATGGTCAGCTCCCCGCCAGTTACGGTGTCTATTTCAAGAACACCCTGGTGGCCCTGTGCCATGCCTTAGAAGACCATATTTTGGATGCCAGCCAAGGGGCACCGGCGGAGGAAAAACCGCTGGTGCTCGTGACTTTCCAGCAGGGTAAATGGTACTTACAGGAGGCCGAACGCTACTGGGAGTTGGCCCAATCGTCCCAGCAGGTAGCGATCGCCGCCGTGGCTGAAAGCGGCTTTGCCGAGCACCGCACCAGCCAGCTGGGCAATGTTTCCCTGGTCAACATTACCACCGACGACAGCCTCACCTGCGAGTGGAATCTGATTATTTTGGCACCGGGCTATGCAGCGATGCTGCTGTGTCACGAGCTGGACGAGGCAGAATACCGGGGCGGTCCACCCTTGGTCGATATCGAGCGCAAGTTTTACGGACTCTGGACCTTTGATCGGGTACAGGTGGAGCAGGCGGCCCAAATTTTGATTGATCGCTGGCAGCCCTACGATGCGGCCTTGGTGGAAACGCTGCAGGCTTGTCGCGATCGCATCTCTTCCATCCCCCATCACGCAAGCGTCGATCTCAGCGGCGTGGTCTCACGCATCGTCAACTACTTGCAAAGCAGCCAGCAGCAGATCGTCACCGTTGGCCGTCAAACCCGCGAACTCTGGGAACTCGAAGGCCAGGCTCTGCGGCTCAACCGCAACCTCGCCGCCAACAAATTGCAAGCCTTTCTGCGCATGGCCCAAAGGGTTGATGAGAACGATCCGACCAACACCATGGCCTCGCTCCAGGTCTCAGCCCTCGCCGAAACCCTCGGCCAGGTGTTGGACTTGCCCACGCTGCGGCTGCGGCGGCTGCGGCTGGCGGGCCTGCTGTTTCGCATTGGTCTGGCAGAAGCTCCGAGCGAAGTCTTTACCCACACCTGGGAAGAACTGGATGCCGCGAGTGAAGTATTTTGGCGCGAGCGCAATCTGATCGGTGCCCAGTTGCTGGCGGCAATGTCCGAACTAGAACCGATCAGTGTGATTGTCCGACACCAGCTCGAGCGCTGGAACGGCAGCGGCAAACCCGATGGCCTGAAGGGCGAAGCGACGTCTTTGGAGGCGAGGATTTGGGCCTAGTGGCCTATTTTCAGGAATTGACCGAACCTCGGGGCGATCGCCCTGCCCTCAGCCTCACCCAGGCCCTGGACAAATGCATTGAGCGTCAAGGCAGCTGGTTTGACCCCGTGCTGGTTGACACCCTCACCAACGTGGTTCGCCTAACAGAAATGGGCCTTATGCAGTTGCCCGATCGCCCCAGTCAACAGCCCACCGTTTGGCTGGAGGAAAGTTTATCCAACCTCAATCCATCCAGCACACCCACAGGAGCACAACGATGACCCAGAGCCGCCAGAGCCTTGATGTCACCTCGGTTGGGTTTACACCAGGTCTGGACTTACAGGGCGCGTCCTTGGCGAACGTCGATTTGTCCCAGGCGAACTTGAAAGGTGCCAACTTGAGCGGTGCAGATTTGCAGGGGCGATCGCCCGATCCACGTTGCGGGGGGCGGACTTTAGCGGCGCAAACCTACGCAACACCGATTTTCGCAATGCGGATCTGCGTGGGGCCAGTTTTATTGACGCGGAGTGCAGCGGTGCGAGTTTCGGCGGCGCTTTTCTGGCTGGGGCAATCCTCAGTGGCTTGGATTTGTCGGCGGTGGACTTTCGCGGCGCGGATTTGCGCGGCGCGACGCTCTGCAATGCCAGCTTGCATCAAGCTGATTTTTCAAACGCGAATCTTTCCGGGGCAGATTTGTCCAGGGCAGATTTGGAAGAGGCGAATTTTGAGGGGGCAATTTTGCGCGGCACCAATTTGGAGCGGGCCACGTTGGTGTGTGCGCGCTTAGAAGGCGCGGTTTTGGCAGGCGCGCTCCTCACCGAGGCTTGCTTGGAAGGAACAGGCCTCACAACCAACGGGTAGGCCTCGGTGGCGTGAGTCCAGCCCATCACAACAGACTAGCCGCGTAGAGAGCTGCGCCGATCAACCCCACCTGTTGGTTCACAATAATTTGGACGGGCATTCGCCGCAGTAGCGGTTCCATGCGACCCTTATCTAAGAACGCCTGCATGAACTTACCCGCCTTGATACGATCGACATTTTTAGCTGCAATTCCCCCCGCCAAATAGACCCCGCCGTAGGACAACAGCTTCAACGCCAAGTTGCTCGCTTCGGCTCCGTAGGCTTCGATAAAGCGGTCTAGGGCTGCTCGGCAGAGTTCGTTGGTATCGGCAGCCTGGGCGATCACCGCACCCGGATCTGCGAGACCCTCGCGATCGTCAGCGGCCTCCCAAGCCCGCACCGCCGCAGCCACCGCTGGATCTTCGGGCAACGGCAGCGGATCGGGAAACGGCTGTTCATCCCGCGAGAGTTGCTCATCTCGCGAGAGTTGCTCATCTCGCAAAAACTGTTCATCCCGCAAAAACTGATAAAACGACAGGATTCCTTGCCCCGAGACAATTCGCTCTGCCGAGACATGGGTGAGCGACCTTTGACGCTGGATATACTCCAACAGCCGAAACTCCAGGGCCGTACGTGGTGCAAAATCGGAATGCCCCCCTTCGGTTGCAAAAACAACCGGACAAGACCGATCCAAACCCGAAATCGGAATCACAAAACACTGGCCCAAGCCAGTTCCCGCACCGATTACCGCGATCGGTGCCGCCGGATCTGCCTCACCCGCTTGCAGCGTTACCAAATCTACCGCCGACAATCCGGGGATGCCATAACCCACTGCCGCAAAATCATTGATTAACTGAACCTGGGGAATATCCAAAGCCTGGGAGAGGCGATCGCCCGTCAGCTGCCAATCCAAATTGGTCAGGTGGGAGGCATTGTTGACCACAGGGCCTGCAATCGCAAAGCAAGCCGCCTGGGGCCGGGGCGATCGCCCGTCTTCAGCGTCGCCACCTCAAAGAACGCCTGCACAATGGGCACCAAGTCACCATAGGACTGGCTGGCGTATTCGCGCTCATCCAAAACCTGCCGATCTGCCATCCAGCGCAAAATCGTTTTTGTGCCACCAATGTCTCCGGCCAGTAGTTCAGTCATGCATCCGTCATTCTAGGGAATACAGGTGTATACTAGTACGGTCTGATTCCGGGATGTAGCGCAGCTTGGTAGCGCGCCTGCTTTGGGAGCAGGATGCCGCAGGTTCGAATCCTGTCATCCCGATTTAACGGTGGCCCGATTTAACGGTGGCTCGATTGAGTAGAGGCCAGCAGATCCTTCCTGCGAGAAGCGGGAGGGTCGCCTTGCAAAAAGTGCGCCAACCTCCCCTTGCATTATTCTTTGGTGACAAGGTTACTAGAGATGGGGTTATAACTGACAAAGCCCGCCCTCGGTAGCTGGAGACACGCAGGCACGTGGAACCAATACGGTGGTGCGCCAGTCCCCATAGGAGGATGATTCTTCGGGCTGTTGATCCCGTAGCCTTATCCGTCTCGTACTTTTCATCGATGGCCCAGTTGCCGGGAGATAACATGACCAGGATTCATTCCATCGCCACCGCAGTCGGTTTGGCAGGAGGCGCTCTGGTGGCTTCTGTGCTGACAGCGGTTGCCCCCGCGATCGCCCTCACCCAAGAAGAAGTCGCGCGGAAGCTTAACAATGTCCCTGTCTTTACGCTCTTTAACCCGGAGCTGAAGAAATTTGCCGTGGCATCCCTCGAAGTGGACGGCAAGTCAATTTCCCTAGTGCCGAGCTACGTCGATCGCACCGATGCCGAGCGGTTGCTACAGGAGCAGCGCAGCGCCAACACGGCGATCGCCAAGGGCGTTGAAGTCCGCACCATTCCGCTGTCGCTCGTCTTCCTCGAGTCCGAAAAAAGCAAAAACAAGCCCGACCAGCCTGCCTTCCAAGTCGTGCCGGATGAAGACGAGATCAAAATCGCACTGCAAATGCAGGCCGCCGAGGGCAAAAAAGACCAGAACTGGCGCGGCATTCCGCTGTTCTATGCGCCCAATTTGGGCATTACGCTCAAGGGTGCAGATGGCAAGCCCCAGCCGATTTTGCCGATGTACTTTAGCCGAGCCGATCTAGAAACCTACGTGGCCGAGGCCAAAAAGGGAGATGCAGCGCTGGCCAAGACCCAAATTCCCATCAAGGTAACGACGCTCGATCGCGTCTTGCAGACGCTGCTGACCAATAACGACCCGGCAATGAACCAGGTGGAATTTATCCCGCCCCGCGCCAGCTTGGAGTACGTGGTACAAAGCCAGCGCCAGAACGCCAATCCCCAAAACGCCAAGCCCCAGAACGCCAAGCCAGCCAACCAGCCTGCGGCCCCAGCCCAAAAGAAACAGGCCCCCAACCCCGCCCCGAAGAAGTAACACCGATGAGCGATCAGGTGGGAGCTCTGGGCGGGTGAGCACAGGGCAGGTGAGCAAGGAGCAAGTGAGCGCGGGAGTATTGCGACAGTGGCGGCGGGAGGCGATCGCTCCCAAGCTGCCACGGAAGCTGATCACCTCTCAGCTCCCGTCGCCGTTGATTGGTTGCTCCAGCAGCTCGCCCAGGTGGATAAGCTGACCCTAAGATTGGCGGCAGATGACGCGGTTTTGCCGCTGGCCTGTTCATTTGACTGGCTCGATCAGGTTTGGCAACGTCATCACCAAGACGGGATGCCCCTGCAATATTTGGTGGGCCATGCGCCCTGGCGAAACTTCGAGCTGCAAGTGGGGCCGGGGGTCTTGATCCAAGGCCAGAAACCGAGTTGCTGATCGACCTTGTACAAAACCAGGTCAGTTCTGGGTCGCCCGAGCAACAAACCGCTTGGTCTAGGGGCGTTTGGGCCGATCTGGGTACAGGCAGTGGGGCGATCGCCCTCGGCCTCGCCGAACTATTTCCCGCAGCACAAATTCATGCGGTGGACTGTAGCGCCGAGGCGCTGACGATCGCCCGCACCAATGTCGAACGCTATGGGCATATCCTGGGCAATCCTTCGGAGCCTGGTGAAGCCAATCGCCTCCACCTCCACCTCGGAGACTGGTTCACCCCTCTGGAACCCTGGCGGGGGAACTTTCAGGGCATTCTATCCAACCCTCCCTATATTCCCAGCTCGCTGCTGCCGACGCTTCAAACCGAGGTGCATGACCACGAACCCTGGCTTGCCCTCGACGGCGGCGAGGACGGCCTGGACAGTTTGCGCACGCTCATCCAGGTCGGTGCAGATTTTTTGGCTCCCGGCGGATTCTGGGCGGTGGAGCTGATGGCAGGGCAAGCGCCGGTGGTAGAAGCCCTAGTCCAAGCCCATGGCGGCTATGGCTCCACGGGGCGGGCGTCAGATTTGGCCGGAATTGAACGGTTTGTCTGGGGCTATCGGCGGATTTCGATCGATTAGATGCCGATCTTGTGACTCCTCTCAGCCCTGAAGGGACTGAGCTTCTATGGTGGGGCACCCAGGCAGAAACTTCCCGTGTTGGTGCCTTACCCGATAAGGCGCAGTCAGAGCGCCGATACTGACTCTGCTCGGTTCAAAACCCAGCTTCGCCGCTACTTTTT